>QCTB01000013.1 GCA_003209055.1 Prochlorococcus sp. AG-670-O13 | reverse complement strand
TTTGTCTTTAGCAACAATTTTAAAGTTCCATCATTTGCTAAATATTTTTCTTCTAACAATAATTCACCAAATATAAAACCTTCTTGTTTTAATTGATTTCTAAAACTTAATGGCAATACATTAATTTGATCGATGCCTTTAGATCTATTTTTATAATTATAAATCCAATTATAAATTTGACGACCTCGAAAAGCGGCTTGACCACAATTCAAAGCTATGTTTTCTAAATCATTTACATTATATCCAAGAAGATTCTTCAAAATATTAATAGCATTTACTAAAGATTGTTACCACAGTAATAATCCATGTTTTAAGAAGAATTCAGTCAAAATAAGAGAAATAAATCCGATCATAGCCATCCTTCCATTAAGCTTTTCATTATAAAAATGAAAACCGTAACGAGGCATTTTTCTTTTAGGAATAATATCTGGTTTGATCATTAAATTAAATTTAAATAATTATTATAGTAAGTAAAAAATAGAATAGTTTCTATTCATCAGAAAGAAGTCCCTCCTCTTGTAAACCCTCCAAAGCTGCTGGATCAGGTAATTGATCTTCAGAAAATTGATTTTCAGCATTAGGTCTTGCAAAAGCTGCAAAATTACTCGATGAGGGATCAATCCCATGCCTGTTTCTAGTAGTTTCTAAATCTTCATCACTAGGATCATCCAAGATAGCTTTGGAACTTACAGCAGATGTTTGAGGCATTTCAACTGTATAGTCTGGTCTTAAATTTTGAGCTCTTCTATATCCACCTGATTCTTCTGCAAGTATATCAGGATGTGGTCCAGCTTCTGAAGCTAATTCTTCAACGAAGCCACTAAAACCAGTACCGGCAGGTATCAATCTTCCAATAATTACGTTCTCCTTCAAACCTCTAAGCCAATCAGATTTACCTTCTATAGCAGCCTCGGTAAGGACTCTTGTTGTTTCTTGGAAAGAAGCTGCTGAAATAAAGCTATCTGTATTAAGAGAGGCTTTAGTTATACCTAATAAAACGGGTGTAAACTGTGCAGGTGCCCCCCCAGTAATAGACATTGCTTGATTTGTATCTTCTACCTGTCTTAATTCAATTAATTCACCAGGAAGCAGAGTGGTATCGCCTGCATCTTCAATCCGAACTTTACTAGTCATTTGTCTTACTATGACTTCGATATGTTTATCATCAATTGCTACACCCTGAGACTTATAAACATTTTGCACCTCATTTACCATCCTTCTTTGTAATTTTGATATTGATTCTTGGGCCGCTTCCATTAAAGGTTTTTGATCTTTTAAATCCATAAACAAACACTCTAGTAACTCGTGAGGATTGATTGGGCCATCAGTTAAAAGCTCTCCACCAGTGACTTGCTGTCCATCACTTACCATAATATTTTGTCCTATCAAAAGTTGATACTCAGAAATAGAATCATCTCTCTCTATGACAGATAAAGATACTGATTCTTCATCGGTTCCCTCTTTGATTTGCACAACTCCAGACTTTTTACATAAAGTTGAAGAATCTCTTGGTCTCCTTGCTTCTAATAATTCTTCTATTCGAGGCAATCCTTGAACGATATCCCCTGTTTTCTGCCTTTCAAAAACTAATAGAGCCAAACCATCACCTCTTAGAACTAAATCCCCATCTTTTACATGCAAAACAGAATCAGGAGAAACCATATATGGTCTTCCAAGACGTAAGGTTACTGAGTTACTAGAAACTTCTTCTATTTCTCCGCAGGAAGTAGCTTTTTCCACTTTACTAATTGAATCTCCATCCACAACCCTATCGCCAACTTTAACAAGTGCTTTATCTTTAATATTAATTTTAATTTTATCTCCTTCTCTTTCAACAATAAGGCGTCTAATTGGTTCATCCTCGACCACATCTGGTAATTGAACAATACCTTTCTCTTTACAAAGAATTTGAGTAGTAGCTATTACATCTCCAGCTTTAACAACCTGATTATTCTTTATTTGTAATTCTGTATGTGTTGAACCATGACTAGAATCAGACATAGTATCTCGCCTTACCAAAATTGATTCCAAGATAACTAAATTTAATCTGTTAATTGATTTATCACTTTTATCTTGAATTGTTTCAACATCAATTGTCATCTGGGGGGTGGCATCAAAGCTTTCTAAACTCAAATGAGTTCTAAGGAGCTCTACACCCTCTACAGATTTAATTAATTCGCCATCTTTGTAAGAAAGTCTTTGAATAGCTTTTAAACCCAAGGATGGTCCTTTTTCTTGTTTAACATGAGATAATTCAGGCAACTCTGCCTCATCAGGGATAGTAAATTCTTCTACAGTTCTAAGAAGTAAACCTTTACTTTTTGATGTTTCTAATTTTTGTACGAAGAGAATTTCATTATTATCGACTCCATCCATAATTTTCTCCCCTGGATTAACTAATTTTCCTTCTTCAGTAAATTGACTTAAAATCTCTTCATCTTCACATTCATGAAAAGAACCATTTCTAACAGTAATTTCACGCAAAATATCATTTTTTTGAGTCACTGTGACAATCCCTGAAGTTTGGCTAAATATATCTTTAACAACTTCTGTTCCAGCTTCAATCCATTCCATATCCTCTGTCATAAGTAAGGATATATCTTTATTTATTTCATGCGTCTCTTGAGGAATCCAAAGTAATGTTCCACCTTGACTAACTTCGAAACCATTTTTAGATGATCTTGCTTTCTTAACACTCAAACCAGGGGCATATTTTACCAGGCCTCCGGTTTTAGTTCTGAACCTTTCATCTGCTAAATCAGCAATCACTTCGCCGCTACTAATTTTACTCCCAGGAGAAGTATTTAATCTATAAATAGTTCCATCATTAGACTCTAAATTAAATATTGCACCTGAATGAGTGGATTCTTCGAGTAATTTAAAATTACTTAATAGCATTGCAGTAGTTACAATCTGAACTTCTCTAGAATCTCCTATTGAATCCCTCAAACGTACTTCACCACCAAATTCACTAGATTGGCTGGCTTCTGCTAAAACAGTTCCCTGTTCTACATTGGTTGACGTTGAAATAACTGGTTTTGCATTAGGAGGTAAATTATAAACATCTCCAGCAAGGACCCACAACCTTCCTAATCTTTGAGCTTTCAAAGTAATATTACCTTGTCTGTCAGTAACTTCCTTTGGTTGGATAACTTTGTCATATCTTACTTGCCCTGCCAAATCACAAATGACGTCTTTAGTAGCTTTTTCAACACTTTTCTTTACTGCACCTGAAGTAATTTGAGCGACAGTTATATCTGAATCAATTTCTTGACCATCATCTACAAACAAAAGCGATCCACTTGATACTTCAATCTTTTGAGCTTTATTAGAGTTACTACCAGAAGGAATAATCTTTAGTAAAAAATCTACCTCAGCTTGTTTAGCTTCAACTCCATGTGGGGTTCTATATCCTCTGATCTTTGCTTTTGGACTAAATTCAACCTTACCCTGAATTTTAGATCTTACAACTCCACTTTCTGCTGTAGATACACCTCCAGTATGAAAGGTTCTCATGGTCAATTGTGTTCCAGGCTCTCCAATTGATTGTGCTGCGATAATTCCGACAGCTTCTCCTAAATCAACTAAATGATTATGAGCCAAAGCCCATCCATAACATTTTCTACATACTGAACGATTAGCCTCACAAGTCAATGGAGATCTAATATTAACTTTAGAGATTAGTGATTTCTCTATAGTTTGAGATAAAGAGGGGTCTATAGCAGTGTTCTTTGCAATAATTAAGTTACCTTCTGAATCTAAAATATCTTCTGCAGAAAGTCTTCCAAGAAGCCTCGAGCCGAATTTTCCATCTTCTGCTTCTACAACTATTGATCGCTCAGTGCCACAATCCTCTTCTCTTACGATTACATCTTGTGCTACATCAACCAATCTTCTTGTCAAATAACCTGAATCAGCAGTTCTTAATGCTGTATCAACTAAACCTTTCCTTGCTCCATAAGAGGAAATTACATATTCAGTGACTGTAAGACCTTCCCTAAAATTTGTTCTAATGGGTAAATCAATAATTTCACCCTGTGGATTTGCCATTAGACCTCTCATACCAACAAGTTGTCTCACCTGCGACATATTACCTCTAGCACCAGAATTAGCCATCATCCAAACCGAGTTAAGAGGATCATTTTGATTGAAATTTTTCTTAACTGCATCAACTAATCTCTCGTTAGTTTCAGTCCATGTATCAATTACCTTTGTATGCCTTTCAACCTCTGTAATCTCTCCAAGTCTATAACATTCTTCAGTAGCTGTAATTTGAGCTTCTGCCTGTCCAATTAAATCTTGCTTAGCTTCAGGAACTTTTAAATCATCTACTGAGATAGAAACAGCTGCTTGTGTAGCATATTTGAAGCCTAAGTCTTTTAAATTATCAGCCATCGCAGCAGTTACAGCTGTTCCATGAGTTTTATAAGCCCATGACACTAAGTTTTTTAAAGCTTTTTTATCTACTACTTTATTTTTGAATGAGGGTGGAGTTTTAGCCAATAATGGCATCATAATTTTATTATTCTTTTTTGAATTTTTTGTAGTTTTGCGTACTCTTGAATTTTTTTTTGGTTTAGATGATGTCATGTTTTTATTGATAAATAATTAGTTTTTTTAATGATTAAGTTTTGGAGACTGAATCAATGATCGTGTGATTCATAACAACCCTTCCAACTGTTGTTAAGATAAACCTACTTATTAAATTATTTTGGGAATCGAATCTATCTCTTCTATAATTCCAATTTTCCAACCTTGAACCATCTTCCAATTCTTTTGTTTCTTTTGGTTTAGAGACCTCTTCATCATCATCAACTTCACCATTAAACCTCACCCAGACCCATTCATGTAGATCTAATCTTTTATCTTCAAAAGCAAAAATTACATCTTCCAATGAAGCATAAGTTTTTTGGTTATCGCCAAAATCTGGTTTTTTGAAATTCGGTTGCAATGCTGTCAAATAATAAGAACCCAAAACCATATCTTGTGATGGAGTAACAATTGGTTCTCCTGTTGCTGGTGAAAGGATATTGTTACTTGCCAACATAAGCATACGTGCCTCAGTCTGAGCCTCTAATGCTAGAGGGACATGAACTGCCATTTGATCTCCATCAAAGTCAGCATTAAATGCTGGACATACAAGTGGATGAAGTTGGATAGCACGACCACCTACTAACTTTGGTTCAAAAGCTTGAATTCCTAACCTATGAAGGGTGGGTGCTCTATTTAAAAGAATTGGATGACCCTCGATAACTTCTTGGAGGACTTGCATAACTTCATCGTCTGCTTTTTGTATTAATTTTTTAGCTGCTTTGATATTATTTACTATATTTTGTCGTATTAACCTATGAATTACAAAAGGCTGAAAAAGCTCAATAGCCATCTCTTTAGGTAGTCCGCATTGATGCATCTTTAACTTTGGACCAACTACTATGACAGATCTCCCAGAATAATCAACTCTTTTACCAAGTAAGTTCTGCCTAAATCTCCCTTGTTTTCCTTCAATTATATCGCTGAGAGATTTTAGGGCTCTATTATTTGCACCAACAACAGTTCTACCTCTTCTTCCATTATCGATAAGTGCATCAACAGCTTCTTGCAACATTCTTTTTTCATTTCTAACAATTATTTCAGGAGCTAAGATTTCTTGAAGCCTAGCAAGCCTATTATTCCTATTTATAACTCTTCTATAAAGATCATTTAAATCAGATGTAGCAAACCTACCCCCATCAAGCTGAACCATTGGTCTAAGATCAGGAGGGATGACTGGGATAGCGTCTAATACCATCCACTCAGGCTTTGCATTTGTTGCGATAAAATTATCAATAACTCTTATCCTTTTAATAAGTTTTGCTCTCTTTTGCCCCTTACTATTTGTAATTTCTTCTCTAAGTTCCTCTGCAATCTGATTTAAATCAAGATCCTCAAGTAATTGCTTAAGAGCTTCTGCGCCTATTCCAACAAACGGTTCATTTTCAATAGTTGATTCTTCTGCATAAATTTCATCTTCTATTTCTAACCATTCATCTTCAGTAAGGAGTTGCTTATATTTAAGATCTTTATGATCCCCAACATCTAAAACAACATAACAATTAAAATAAACAATTTGTTCTACATCTCTAAGTGGGATATCTAAAAGAATTGCTACATAACTTGGAATACCCTTTAAATACCAAACATGGGAAACTGGAGCTGCCAGTTTTATGTATCCCATTCTATGCCTTCTTACTCTACTTTCAGTTACTTCTACACCACATCTTTCGCATACAATTCCACGATGTCTGACTCTTTTATATTTTCCACAATGACATTCCCAATCTTTAGATGGTCCAAATATTTTTTCACAAAAAAGACCATCCATTTCTGGTTTAAGAGTTCTATAGTTTATAGTCTCTGGTTTAGTAACCTCTCCTACTACTTGTCCATTGGGTAATGTCCTCTGCCCCCAATCCATTATTCTTTGGGGTGAAGCAATCGAAATTTTGACGTAATCAAAGTGATTTTCTGTTCTTAAGTTGCTGTTAGTCATTTTTTAGGAGATTTAAATTAGAAAGTTTTGATAAGGTATTTAATCTTCCGCGTATTCAGAGTTACCCAGAGATTCGTAAGTAGGTCTAGAAGGAGTGTTTCTTTTCGGATTTACATCTTGCATTAAATCAACCTCCTTACCTTCATCTGTATACACGCCAATATCTAGTCCTAAAGATTGTAATTCTCTCATAAGAACTTTAAAGGATTCGGGAGTTCCTGGTCTAGGGATAGGTTTTCCTTTAACTATCGCATTTAAAGCTTCATTCCTTCCCTGCATATCATCTGATTTCACAGTTAATAATTCTTGCAAAGTATAAGCTGCACCATAGGCTTCTAAAGCCCAAACTTCCATTTCTCCAAGTCTCTGACCACCTTGTTGAGCTTTACCACCTAAAGGTTGCTGTGTAACTAAAGAGTATGGACCTGTTGATCTAGCATGGATTTTATCGTCTACCAAGTGAACAAGCTTAAGGAAGTGGGAATATCCAACAGCTACAGGTTGATCAAAAGGTTCACCTGTTCTTCCATCTTTGAGAAGTAACTTCCCAGGATCATCAGGATTATAAACCCAGTCTTTACCATTTTGCCTTGAAGCTTCTTCTAAAAATGCTTGAACAGTTTGATGTGATTTCTCAGCACCATACATCTCATCAAAAGGAACAACTTTAACCCTACAATTTAAGTTTGATGCTGCCCAGCCCATCAACAATTCAAAAACCTGACCAACATTCATTCTACTTGGAACACCAAGAGGATTTAAAACAATATCAACTGGAGTACCATCAGGCAAGTAAGGCATATCTTCTCTGGGTAAAATTCTACTTATTATCCCTTTGTTACCATGCCTCCCAGCCATCTTGTCTCCAACTTGAATTTTTCTCCTTTGAGCAACGTAAACTCTCACAACCATGTTTGCTCCTGGAGGGAGCTCATCACCTTGCTCCCTAGTATATATACGTACATCTAAAACCCTTCCTTTTTCTGTTTTAGGAACTCTAAGGGAATTGTCTCTCACATCCCTTGCTTTTTCACCGAATATAGCTCTCAAAAGTTTTTCTTCAGGAGGTTGATCTGATTCTCCCTTAGGAGTAACTTTTCCTACAAGAATATCCCCACTTTCAACAAATGCTCCAGTTCTTATAATTCCCATTTCATCAAGATTATTTAAACTTTCCTCTGAAATATTTGGGATTTCTCTAGTAATTTCTTCGGGACCTAATTTTGTTTGTCTAGCTTCTATTTCATATTTTTCTATGTGAACTGAAGTATAAAGATCATCAGTAACCATCCTTTCGCTGACCAGTATCGCATCTTCATAGTTGTAACCTTCCCATGGCATGTAGGCGATTAAAACATTCTGTCCAAGAGCAATTTCTCCACCTTCACAAGCTGATCCGTCAGCAAGCACTTGACCAGATATAACTTGATCTCCATTTTTTACAATTGGTCTTTGATTAAGACACGTATCTTGATTAGATCTCTGATATTTCTGGAGATAATGTACATGTTCATTACCATCTACATCCTTTACTACTATTTCATTAGCATCAACATAAGAAACAATTCCATTTACTTTTGTGATTGGAACCATGCCCGAGTCTCTTGCAACTTGAGATTCTAATCCTGTTCCAACCAATGGACGTTCAGGCCTTAATAAAGGAACAGCTTGACGCTGCATATTTGAACCCATTAATGCTCTATTAGCATCGTCATGCTCCAAAAACGGGATAAGAGAAGTCGCCACTGAAATAACTTGGACAGGTGAAAGTTGCACGTAATCAACCTGATGAGGCGGTACTTTTTCAAAATCTTGTCTATACCTCACTGGAATTAAATTTGCTAAGATATTCCCGCTTTTATCGGTAGCAACATCACCAGGCGCAACTCTGCACTCATCTTCTAAGTCAGCTGATAAATAAACAGGTTTACCTTCTTTAAGAACCCTACCTTTCTCTACCTCCCAAAAAGGAGTTTCGATAAAACCATATTCATTGACTCTTGCGTGTGTGGCAAGGGAGTTTATGAGTCCTGCATTTGGGCCTTCAGGCGTTTCGATAGGACACAATCTTCCATAGTGTGAAGGATGAATATCTCGCACCGCAAAACCAGCTCTTTCTCTAGTTAATCCTCCAGGTCCTAGTGCCGAGATTCTTCTTTTATGAGTTAATTCAGCCAAGGGATTTGTTTGATCCATGAATTGACTTAATTGACTAGATCCAAAAAATTCTTTAATAGCTGCAACCAATGGTTTGGGATTTACTAACTGAGCTGGAGTAAGAGAATCTGTCTCCCCAACTGTCATTCTTTCTTTAATAATCCTCTCTAGTCTATTAAGACCAACCCTAACTTGGTTTTGTAAAAGTTCTCCAACAGATCTAACTCTTCTATTACCTAAATGATCAATATCATCTAAACTTGCTCCACCAATATCAAGTTCCAGATTAATCAGATAATCTATAGTCGAGAGAACATCTTCATGAGTGAGGGTTCTTACATTATCAGGAACTGTTAATCTCAATTTTTTATTTATTTTGTATCTACCTACTCTTCCAAGATCGTATCTTTTAGGATCGAAAAATCTACTATGTAAAAGTTGTTGACCACCAGAAACGGAAGGAGGCTCCCCTGGTCGTAATTTTTTATAGAGTTCTAATAATGCTTGATCTTCTGAATTAATTCCCTCGTCATTTGCTGCATCAATTGATTGTTTATAAAACTCGGGATGTCTTAACTTATCAACTACATCATTATCTGAGAGCCCCATAGCTCTCATAAGAACATGTGCATTTATTTTTCTTGTTTTGTCTACTCTTACGTAGAGCAAATTATTTTTGTCTGTCTCAAATTTTAACCAAGCCCCTCTATTTGGGATAACGCTAGCGTTATAAGTCCTTCTTCCGTTTTTATCCTGTTCATCTTTGAAATAGACGCCTGGACTTCTTACAATTTGGTTTACTATTACTCTTTCAGCACCATTAATTATAAAGGTTCCTCTTTCTGTCATTAAAGGGAGCTCACCAATAAAAACTTCTTGTTCTTTGATTTCTCCTGTTTCCTTATTTATAAGTCTACAAGTTACGTACATTTGCGAAGCAAATGTTGCATCTCTTCTCTTAGCTTCTTCAACATCATGTCTAGGTCTCTTTAACCTATATTCATCACCAATAAAATGTAATTCTAATTTACCTGTGTAATCAGTAATTGGAGAAAAGCTTTTTAATTCTTCAATTAAACCTTTTTCAAGAAACCATTTAAAACTTGCTCTTTGTACTTCAACTAAATCTGGTAGATAAGTTGCTGTTTTAGCTACCTGTAAAGCGCTACTGCTCATCCAAGAAAACCCGCCATTCTGTAAGTTTTACTAATTACTATAAATTTTCACTTAACTTTTAGAAGAATAATCAAGACTTTTAAATTGAAATCAAGATTTTAGTCATGAATTCAACAAATAACTCAATTGATAGGTAGTTGAGATATTTAAAGAAATAGTTAATAAAACCATACCTTAATTAGTTAAATTCTAATAATTAAGAAAAATTTCCAGTAATTTTTAATATTAACAGCTTTATGGTCACTTTATCAAGTCAAACTTAAACAAATCTTCAGCATTCCTCGATGACTCTTCTGCAATATTTTTTAATTTGGAGGCTCTTAAATGAGCTAAAGACTTAGCCACACTCTCTACAAAAGCTGGCTCATTTCTTTTTCCTCTATGTGGGACTGGGGCTAAAAAGGGCGCATCTGTCTCTATCAAGTACCTATCACTAGGGACCATTTTTGCGCACTCATGAATATCATATGCTTTTGGAAATGTGACTATCCCGCTAAAACTTATATAAAATCCAAGATCCAAAAATTGCTTCATCTCATCTTTAGTTCCAGTCCAACAATGCAAAACCCCTTTAGGACATTTCCCTTGCTTGGAAAGCTCATTACATATTTTTATCATCTCATTAGCAGCTTCTCTACAATGGATAATGACAGGTAAGTTAAGTTCAAAAGCTAAATTCATTTGTGGCAAAAGAGCCTCTATCTGTTTATCTGTATTATCACTTTTAAAAAAATCTAACCCTAATTCGCCTATCGCAACTACCCTTGGGTCTTCTTGTGCAGCAGTTTTTAAAATTAATTGAGAACTATTTTCCCATTTATGAGCCTCAAGAGGATGTAAACCAACTGCATAAAATAATTCATCAAATTTGTTAGATATTTCTTTTAATTTAGGAATTTCTGAAAATTCACAACAAGCATGGAGTAGTTTTTTAACTCCTATTGAGCGCCATCTTAAAACAACTTCTTCAAAATCTTTGTCAAAATTTTCAAATATTAAATGACAATGAGAATCTATGAGTTCAATATCGCTCATAATTTGCTTACTTATTTAGTAGTAAGAAAATTTTTAACAAATTTATTGATTCTTGATTTTTTGTTAGCGCCATTATTTTTATGAAGAACATTTTTTTTAACTGCTTTATCAATAAGACTAAAAGCTTCATTAACACTTAACTGTACAAGCTCTTTATTATCTGAATTTGGTTCTTGCTTATATTTCTCACAATTAGTTAATGTTTTTTTTGTAAGTGTTCTTACTATTGATTTATATGATTTATTAACTAAACGGTTTCTTTCAGCAACTTGAATTCTTTTTTTAGCTGATTTGTTATTGGCCACAGAGATTAATTTGATTATAGTTCTTCATTATATCAAAGAGATAGTCCACTAATCAATAATATATAATTTAATTTAAATCAATTAATTAAGTTTTAATCAATTAAATTTTAATAAGTTCAAAAATATGAAGATTATAAATAATAAACAAAAGGCTACCCAAGAGTTAAAAAGAATTTCTCAAAGAACCGCCTCAGGCAGCAACAAAAAAGTCAATGCAATTGTTGAAGACATTCTTCAAGAAGTAAAAATGCATGGAGATAAAGCCGTAGAAAGATATACAAAAAAATTTGATGGTTTTCATCCCAAACCAATGCATGTAAGCACTGATGATTTAAAGGAGGCATGGAATGAGACAGATCATCATTTAAAAACAGCATTGGAAAATGCTTATGAAAGAATAAAGAATTTTCACGAAAAAGAAATACCCCAATCATTTACTATTAAAGGGGAGCATGGTGAATCCGTCCAAAGAAGATGGATGCCTGTAAAAAATGCTGGCATATATATCCCTGGAGGTAGAGCAGCATATCCAAGCACAGTTTTAATGAATGCGATACCTGCGAAAGTAGCCGGTGTTAGAGAAATTACAATGGTATCTCCAGGAAATGAAAAAGGAGCCATAAATAAAACAGTTTTGGCTGCTGCTTACTTGTCAGGAATTAATAAAGTTTTCAGAATTGGAGGAGCGCAGGCAATTGGAGCATTAGCATTTGGCACAACTCAAATAAATAAAGTAGATGTAATTTCAGGACCTGGGAATATTTATGTCACAACTGCAAAAAAGTTGATTTATGGATCAACAGGAATTGATTCATTAGCAGGGCCAAGCGAAATTCTAATAATCGCTGATAAAACAGCTAAGAGTTCTCAAATAGCATCGGATTTGTTAGCGCAGGCAGAGCATGACCCATTAGCTTCTTCAATACTTTTGACTACTTCTAATGATCAAGCTCAAGAAGTTTTTTATGAAGTCTTCAAGAAAATAGATAATCACCCCAGAAAAGAAATTTGTCTTCAATCAATTAAGAATTGGGGATTAATTGCTATTTGCGATAATTTAGAATCATGTATTGAACTCAGCAATGAGTTTGCACCGGAACATTTGGAAATAATAACTATTGATCCCAAAAAAACTCTTGAATCTATTGAAAATGCAGGTGCGATATTTTTAGGAAAATGGACCCCAGAGGCTGTAGGTGATTACTTGGCAGGACCAAACCACACTTTACCGACATGCGGGAACGCAAGGTTTAGTGGCTCATTAGGGGTTGAAACTTTCATGAAGAATTCTTCAATAATTGAATTTAATGAAAAAAGTTTAAAAGTCAATAGTTTAGATATAATTAATCTTGCTAATAGTGAAGGTTTACATAGCCATGCAAATTCAGTGAGAATAAGATTCGAAGATTAACTTTTCTTAGAAGGTAAAAATAATATTGGAATATTATTTTCAATTTTACCCACCAAAACCTTATCTGTTAAATCAACAAATAATCCATTTTCTAAAACTCCAGGTATATTATTTAAGCGAATTTCTAAATCTTTAGGATCTTTTATACCATCATTAAATAAAACATCCAAAATCAAATTGCCTTGATCCGTAACTACTGGTCCAGCTTTTTTTGTTGCCATTCTTAAATTAGAATCTCCATTCATTTCTGAAATTGTATCCTTTACTTGCTTCCACGCCGAAGGTAAAACCTCTACAGGAAGAGGGAAAGCTTGGTTTAAATTTTGTACTAGCTTTGTTTCATCAACAACAATTAATAATTTATTTGCTTTGGAGGCAACCAATTTTTCTCTTACATGACAAGCTCCTCCACCTTTGATAAGTTGAAAGTCAGGATCGACTTCATCTGCTCCATCAATAGCTAAATCAATTTGACTAACAGAAGCTAAATCAATTAAAGGGATATTGAGTTCTAGTGCAAGTACCTCTGATTGAAAGGAAGTTGGAACTCCTCTAATATTTTTTAATTTACCTGATCGAATTTGCTCAGCAAGACTTTTTATCATAAGTGCAGCTGTTGAACCGGATCCTAAACCCACAATCATTCCTTCTTCAATTTCTTTAACAGCTGCATCAGCAACTATTTGCTTCATTTGAGTCTGTAAATCCAAAATGTTTTTAAACTAAAGTTTATAGATTATTAAATTTCAACAAATGATTTATGTCAAACCAGGTAGTGCTTCAGGTTTAATATTAACTTTAATTTCTTTATTATCTCTTACAACATTCAACAAAAATATTTTACCAATTTGAGCTTTTTCTACTTCATCTAAAAGAGCTTTAGGTTCTTCAATTAAAATATTTTCAGCCGCAATTACTAAATCGCCTCTTCTTAACCCTGCTTTTTCTGCAGGACTATTCGGTATCACAGATTGTATTAAAGCTCCGGACCTCTCTGGTAGTTTTACAAGCGCATTAGGATCTTCATTATGTTCTTTGGCTAATTTAGGATTCAAAGAAATCAATTGTACGCCTAGATAAGGATGTATAACTTCTCCATTCTCTAATAATTGGTCAGAAACATTTTTAGCAAGATTTATAGGTATTGCGAAACCTAGACCAGCTCCAGGACCGCTTCTTACTAAAGTATTAATTCCAATTACCTGGCCGTAGGAATTTATGAGTGGACCTCCGGAATTACCTGGATTAATTGCAGCATCTGTTTGTATGAGATCGAGTCTTTTATCAGAAAAACCAAGAGTATTAATATCTCTATGAAGACTACTAACTATTCCAAGGGTAACTGTTTTTTCTAGACCATAAGGAGTACCAAGGGCTATTGCCCAATCCCCAACTTCAAGTTCCTCTGAATCTCCTAAAGGTGCATAACTAGAATCAATTTGATTTTCAATTTTAACTAAAGCTAAATCTGTAATTGAATCCGTTCCCAAAACCTTACCATCACAATTACTTCCGTCCGCCAAAGTGACAGATACATTATCAACTCTCTCTACAACATGAGCATTTGTTAGAACTAAACCATTTTTATCAATTATTACTCCTGAACCTTGACCTCTTTCTCTATCAGGCGCCATTCCAGGTTCTCCAAGTAAATCTCTTAATAATGGATCTAATAAAGTCGGATCAAACTGTTGTCTTTCTACTAATCTTTCAGTATCAATTCTAACTACTGCAGGAGCTACATTTTTGACTGCTTCTGAAACAAAATTACCTCCATCAATAGAACTTAAAGCTAATACTTCAGAAAAAGGATTGAAAGCAAGTAAAAAAATAAAAATTAAAATACCTAATTTAGATAAAAAAATAAATTTAGTTTTTAGAAATCTCATTTTTTTTATGAATCTTACTTTCTTAAGAATTTAATTGAATAAATTTCCTTATGTTGTTTTTTTGTTAACATCCATAAAATAAACATATTAAATTTTTTCAAGAAATCCCAATTTAATATGTAAAAATAATCAATATCTCAAAAAATTTATAAACAAATAAATTGGATAAAAATACTAAAGACAATTTAGAAATTCTTCTTAAAGGTGTTGCTAAAGAATTAAATCTAGAGATTCATAGTTTAAATTTGCTAACAAATCAAAGTCCAATAATCATAAAAATTATTATAAAAAAAACTAATGAAGAAGATATTACTTTAAATGATTGTTCAAGATTTAATAACCCTGCATCTAATATAATTGAAAATTCAAATCTTTTAAAATGTTCATATGTCCTTGAAATTAGTAGTCAAGGGGTCAGTGATGAATTAACCTCAGAAAGAGACTTCAAAACTTTTAAAGGTTTTCCAGTTAATGTTGAGTTAAATCAAAGAAATTCACAAACAAAATTTTTGTATGGTTTACTTTATGAAAAGTCTAAAGATTATTTAGCCATTAACATAAAAGGTAAGATAAAAAAAATCCCCTTTAAAGAAGTATTAAAGGTTAGTCTTTGCACATTAAAAGACTAATTTATTTTTCAAACATTATTCATTTACCCATCATAGATGGCACTAGTAATTCTCCCAGGTTTAAACAATCTTATTGAAGACATAAGTGAGGAAAAAAAACTACCTCCTCATGTTGTCGAATCAGCTTTGCGTGAGGCCCTACTCAAAGGTTACGAAAAATATAGAAGAACTTTCTACATTGGAGTAAAAGAGGATCCATTTGATGAAGAATATTTTAGCAACTTTGATGTAGGTTTTGATCTAGATGAGGAAGGTTACCGAATTTTATCAAGTAAAATAATCGTAGAAGAGGTTGAAAGCGAAGATCATCAAATATCTCTTCTTGAAGTCAAACAAGTTGCTGATGATGCTCAAATAGGTGATACCGTAGTTTTGGATGTCACTCCAGAAAAAGAGGATTTTGGCAGAATGGCCGCCTCAACAACGAAGCAAGTATTGGCTCAAAAGTTGAGAGATCAACAAAGAAAAATGATTCAAGAAGAATTTGCAGACTTAGAAGATCCTGTTTTAACAGCAAGAGTTATAAGATTTGAGAGACAATCAGTAATTATGGGAGTTAGCTCAGGTATTGGTAGACCTGAAGTAGAAGCAGAACTTCCTAAAAGGGATCAATTACCAAATGATAATTATAGAGCTAACGCTACATTTAAAGTATTTCTAAAAGAAGTTAGTGAAATAGCGAGAAAAGGGCCTCAACTCTTTGTAAGTAGAGCTAATGCCGGTTTAGTAGTTTATTTATTTGAAAATGAAGTCCCAGAAATTCAGGAAGGTACAGTAAAAATTGTTGCTGTTTCAAGAGAAGCCAACCCTCCTTCGAGAGCTGTTGGTCCAAGAACGAAAGTTGCCGTAGATAGTATTGAAAGAGAAGTTGATCCCGTCGGTGCTTGTATTGGAGCTAGAGGAGCAAGAATACAACAAGTAGTAAATGAATTAAGGGGAGAGAAAATAGATGTTATCAAGTGGTCATCTGATCCTATCCAATACATATTAAATTCTTTAAGCCCAGCTAAAGTTGACCTGGTCAGGCTGGTTGATCCAGAAGGCCAACATGCTCATGTTTTAGTTCCTCCTGATCAATTGAGTCTTGCCATAGGAAGAGAAGGTCAAAATGTGCGTCTTGCCGCTAGATTAACTGGTTGGAAAATAGACGTAAAAAACTCTCATGAATATGATCAAGAATCAGAAGATGCTGCAGTAGCAGAACTAATTGTTCAAAGGGAAGAAGAAGAGAATCTCGAAAGAGAAGCTGAACAGAGATTGGAAGCAGAGCAAGCAGAAAGAGCTGCTGAAGATGCAAGATTGAGAGAACTTTATCCTCTACCAGAAGATGATGAGGAATATGGAGATGAATCATTTGACGAAGAAACTCTTCCAGAAAGCGAACAAATAGAAACTGTTAACCAAGATGAACTGTTATCTACAGAGGAGAAAACACGGTGATTAAGAAATCTCCTGTTATGCGTAAGTGTATTTCCTGCAGGACGTCTTTTGATAGAAATAATCTTTTGAAGATTACTAATGATCACAAGTTAGGAATAATGCTAAACCAAGGAATGGGTCGCTCTGCTTACATTTGTAAATCAAAAAAGTGTTTCAAAGATACTAAACTCAAAAAAAAGCTTCAAAAAGCTTTAAAAAGCATTTTAGATCCTGATTTTTTTGATATTTTTGGAAGGGAAATTGCAAACTATAAATAACTATCCCAAAAGGGCATATAATTAAAATTACATTCTCTTAAAATTTCAAAAGAGTAACATTGAGACTAAATGACTATCAGCGATAAAATCAGAGTTTATGAACTTTCCAGAGATCTAAAACTGGAAAACAAAGATATATTGGATGCTGCTCAAAAACTTTCAATATCTGTTAAAAGTCATAGCAGCTCTATAAGTTTAGAGGACGCGAAAAAAATTAAAAATCTTATCAAAAACAAAACATCAGATAAAAAGATTCTTTCTGTAAGTAAATCTTCATTTCAAACAAAATCTGAAAAAATAAAAAGTATTCAAAATCAAAATAAAAATAACAAGCCTCCTGCGAATTCCTCGCATCAAGAAAATTCCTCAAAAGATATTTTAAATAAAAAACCCCTTTTGATTAAGCCTATTAACAAGCCAGAAAATTCAAATAAATTTGAAAATCCAACCCCCCCTAAAATTGTCTCTAACCACCAATCTCAAGGGCTTTCAAATAGTAAAAATAAAACCAATAATTTAAGCAAAACAACAACTAACAATTTCAGAGATAAAAAAGAAACAAAGTTTACCCAAAATACAAAGCCTTTTAACAATTCTTCCGCACTTCCTCCAAAAAGTCCTGCAAGACCTCCCATTCAATTGATAGAAAAACCTAAAAATTTAACAAAGACTAAAAGTGATATTAACGTTAATAAAAAAAACGATTCTTTTAATCAAAGACCTCAACCATCAAATAGATCTAATAATAATTCTCCTAAAAAGAATTTAAATAATCCTCGTATCAAAAATACACCAGAACTAGTAGGTGCACCGATTAGAAAAGAAAATCCTAAAATTAATTCAAATGGGCAAAATCTCAATATTAATAAAACCTCATCCAATACAAAAGTCTCCGAAAATAGACCTGGCATCATCAATAAACAAGCTAATTCCAATAGGCCAGTAGTACAGAATAAACAAGTTACACCAAATAGACCTGGCACTCCCAATAGACAAGGTGGGGCTTATAGATCTGGATCTCCAACAAGGCCAGGTGGGGCCGATAGACAGGGAGGGACTCTAAACAGACCTGGAACTTCCAATAGACAAGGTGGGGCTTATAGATCTGGATCTCCAACAAGGCCAGGCGGAGGCTATAGGCAAGGGGGAGGGGCAAATAGACCTGGCACCCCCTATAGACAAGGTGATTTCAATAGGTCGGGTTCAAAATTTAATAATCAAAATCCATCAGGGATTAGGAAACCAGTTTCACCTAATGAACTGATGCAACTACAGAAAACTAATGCATCAGATAAGGTAAAACCAAATAAATCTAATATTGAAAAACAAAAAGTTGAGGGCCCCAAACAGAAGGTAAAAGCACCGAATAATCGCTTAAATACATCTCCTTCTGCAAAAAAACCACCTCATAGATCATTTGCCAACAGCTCTAAGAAACCTGGGAGAACAGATTGGGATGATAGTGCAAAGTTAGAAGCATTAAGAAATAAAAATCCCCAAAAACAAAGGCAAAAGGTTCACATTATAGGAGAAAATGATGATTCATTGACTTCTGAGACCAGCGGCTACTCAGGAGAAAAGATTTCAATACTATCAGCGAGCTTGGCTCGTCCAAAAAAAGAAAAGTCTGAAGAGCCCAAATTACAAAAAGCTACAAGGCAGTTCAAGAAGAAGAAAAAAGAGAGTACTAGGCAAAGACAAAAGAGAAGGGCTTTGGAACTAAGAGCAGCCAAAGATGCAAAACAAGTGCGGCCTGAGATGATAATTGTACCCGAGGATAATTTAACGGTTCAAGAGTTAGCAGATAAGCTTAGTCTTGAAAGTTCTGAAATAATAAAGTCTCTATTCTTTAAAGGCATTACAGCTACAGTTACTCAATCACTTGATTTGGCAACTATTGAAATTGTAGCTGAAGAATTTGGAGTCCCTGTTTTACAAGATGATATCGAGGAAGCCGCAAAAAAAACAGTAGATATGATTGAAACTGACGATATTGAAAGTCTTATCAAAAGGCCACCAGTCATTACAGTGATGGGGCACGTTGACCATGGGAAAACAAGTCTGTTGGATTCTATTAGAGAATCTAGAGTGGCATCTGGAGAAGCAGGTGGAATAACACAACACATAGGAGCTTACCAAGTTGATTTTGAGCACGAATCAAAAAAGAAAAAGCTAACTTTTCTTGATACTCCAGGTCATGAAGCATTTACCGCTATGCGCGCAAGAGGTACAAAAGTTACAGACGTGGCAGTACTTGTAGTTGCAGCTGATGATGGTTGCAGACCTCAAACACTTGAAGCTATTAGTCATGCAAGAGCTGCAAAAGTACCAATTGTGGTAGCTATAAATAAAATTGATAAAGAAGGGGCTTCCCCAGATAGAGTTAAACAGGAGTTATCAGAAAAAGATTTAATTGCCGAAGACTGGGGTGGAGATGTAGTGATGGTTCCAGTCAGTGCTATTAAAAAGCAAAATATTGATAAATTATTGGAAATGATCTTATTGGTTTCTGAAGTTGAAGATCTCCAAGCAAACCCACAAAGATTAGCTAAAGGAACTGTTATAGAAGCACATTTAGATAAAGCCAAGGGTCCTGTTGCAACTTTATTAGTACAGAATGGCACATTAAAAGCGGGAGATGTTTTAGCTGCTGGTTCAGTCCTTGGAAAAATCAGAGCAATGGTTGATGAACATGGCAATAGGATTAAGGAAGCAGGACCTTCATGTCCAGTTGAAGCACTTGGATTTAGCGAAGTACCAACAGCAGGGGATGAATTTGAAGTTTACCCTGATGAGAAAACAGCTAGGGCAATTGTAGGAGAAAGAGCAACTGATGCAAGAGCAACAAAATTAGCCCAGCAAATGGCATCTAGAAGGGTAAGCTTATCTTCTTTATCAACTAAAGCAAATGATGGAGAGCTTAAAGAATTAAATCTAATTCTCAAGGCAGATGTTCAAGGTAGTGTAGAAGCTATATTAGGTTCACTTGAACAATTACCCAAAAATGAGGTTCAAGTTAGAGTTCTTCTCTCCGCGCCAGGAGAAATAACAGAGACTGATATAGATCTTGCTGCTGCATCTGGGTCAGTAATCATAGGATTTAATACTTCATTAGCTTCTGGTGCCAAAAGAGCCGCTGACGCAAATGATGTTGACATAAGAGAGTATGAAGTCATCTATAAACTTTTAGAAGATATTCAATCCGCTATGGAAGGACTACTTGAACCTGATCTAGTTGAGGAATCTTTAGGTCAAGCTGAAGTAAGAGCTACTTTTGCAGTTGGGAAAGGAGCTATTGCAGGATGCTATGTACAAAGCGGTAAACTGCAAAGAAATTGTTCTTTAAGAATACTTAGAACAGATAAAGTTATTTTTGAAGGTAATTTAGATTCTCTGAAAAGATCCAAAGATGATGTGAAAGAAGTAAATACGGGATTTGAATGTGGAGTTGGATGTGATAAATTCTCAACTTGGAGTGAAGGAGATATCATTGAAGCATTCAAATTTGTAACCAAAAAAAGGACATTAAATAAATAACTTAATCTTCCTTATTTCTATCGAGAAATAATAAGACAGGGAATAAAAAACAAGCTCCTAGTTGTATTAAAAGATTATTTTGCTGGATTTCACTCCCACTAGCAATTTTCGATAGCATTATGAAAAGACCTAAAAAAGCTGAACCCGTAAAGGCTATCCATAATACTCTTCTTAAACCTTTAAAAGGAGCTTGAGACTCCTTAAGTAATTTTTTTTTTAATTCAGGATCAATTTTTGACATTAATTATTTCAAATATAAAATTAATTCTATATGAAAAATTTCAAAATTATTATGTTGCCGATATAGCTCAGCGGAAGAGCAACTGTTTCGTAAACAGTAGGTCATTGGTTCAATTCCGATTATCGGCATTTTAATCTCATATTAGTAATCACATGATTGCAAGAAATAATAATTTCAAAAAAGTTTTAAAATTTTTTCTTTTTTTCCCCCTTATTTTCTATTACGGAAAACGAAGTTATATAGCATTCGATGAAGGATTCTATGCTTTGCAAGCTAGATGGATACTAGACAAAGGTAACTGGATAATTCCTTTATGGTGGGATGATTATGTTTTGGATAGAACAATTGGTTTACAAGTTTTAATCGCAAAATCACAGCAAATATTTGGCACGAATATGTTCGCGGCATATTTGCCAACAACAATTGCAGCAATATTAATGTTATTCATAACTTACAAATTACATGAAGAACTTTTTGATAAAAATTATGCGATTATTTCTCCGCTAATTCTTTCAACAACATATTTATGGATTGACTACTCACATTTAGCTACTCAAGATATTATTTATTCGTTCTTGGTAACTACTGGAATATTTTCTTTAGTAAAAATAAAATCAAATAAAAGCAAATTCTATATTCTACTTTTTGGTATTTGGATAGGTTTAGCTTTTATGTTGAAGACTTTTCTTGTGGTAGTTCCTCTTGCGGCATTGCTACCATATTTATTTACAAAAAGAACTTTATTACTTACAAGATTTTTTTGGATTGGATTAATTATTGGATTCATCCCTTTTTTAATTTGGGCTTATTATATAAACTCTTATTTAGATCAGAATATTATCTTTTCATTGTTTGGGAAATTTAATGTACTTGCTAATAAAAACAATTTTACAAATCCATTCTATTATTATTTTTGGAATATTCCATTAACATACTTACCTTGGAGCATATTTTCTATTATCGGTTTAATTTCAAATACTTTCGAAAATAATAATAATAATAAATTAATCTTAATTTATTTCCCACTAATTCTAATTCTAATAATAAGTTTTTTTTCTACAAAAACGCCATATTACCCTCTACAAATATCATCAATCCTATCTTTAAATTCATATATTGGTGTTAAATATTTATTCAATTCAAAAAAGTATAAATCTGCAGTTGTTTTTATTACATCAAAATTAATCCCATTATTAACCATTTCTATAGTTATTACTTATTTAGTTTTCTTTAAAAGTACTTTAAATTTTACTTTAAAAGAAAATACCTTTATGATTTCAGGATTAATCTCATTTGCAATAGCTTGGTCTTTTATAAAATACAAAAGTACTCTCAAAGAGAGTTTCATAACTTTAATTATTGGTCCTTATCTATTAACAACATTACTATTACAGTCCGGTCTATTTACAGATAGATCTAGAGAATTAAGAGAAAGTATGGAATACCTATCTTCCTTAGATATCCTCAAGAATCAAATAATTAAGGTTGATAAAAGTAGCATTAATAATTCAAAGGCACAATCAAAAATAATAAGAATTTCACTACTTACACCTAATTTAGGAGAAGGTATTAAAAATTTAGAAAAGATGAACCAACTAGACTATGCATGGTCAACTTTATCTTCAAAGGAAACATATGAAACTGATTCTTATCAAATCATTTACGATGATAAATTTTTATCTCCTTGGAAATTAATCAGAAAAAATAGATAAGAATATACTAAAATTATTTTGATAAATAATAAATTTAATGAAATCTGTAAATACATGGAATCTATCAAATAATAAACTTCATCAATTATTTAAAGATAATAACGAATTCATTTCTCTTAAAGTTAGAGGAAATACTTGGGAACCAATTACAAGATGGCTTAAATTAGATTCTAGAATATTTAAAGGCACAACAAATAAAGCAAGAATTACTCTATGTGATATTGAATCATTAGCAGAAATTTATAATTATAGATCTATCAGATGGAAAGCAAAAAAATTAACCCCAATTCCTACTAACTTAATTCCACAATTTATAAAGAATACTTTACGTAAGGTCCCAATTATCAAGCAACTTGCATTTGAATTAGAGATAATATTCTATAAATATCAGGAAAAATCAAGTGATCATTTGATTTCAATAATTATTCCCGCAAGAAATGAGGAGGGTAATAGGCAACTTATAATAGAAGCTTTAAATAAATTTAAAAACATACCTAATAAAGTAGAAATAATATTTGTGGAAGGAAACAGTAAAGATAAAACTTTTAAAATGCTTGAAAAAATTACACAAGATTTCTCAGATAGCTTCCAAATATCACTTCTAAAACAAACTTCTAAGGGTAAGAAAAATGCAGTTGTTGAAGGTTTCAACATTTCATCTGGTGAAACCCTTGCAATAATAGATAGCGACTTCACCGTAGACGTTAACGATAGTATTGATGCAATAATGGAATCAACGAAAAATGAAAATATACTTATTAACTGCTCTCGAACAACATTCCCAATGGAAAAAGATGCTATGAGATGGGCAAATTACATTGGGAATAGATGTTTTGCTATATTTTTATCGATATTAATAAATAAACCAATTTCTGATTCACTTTGCGGGACAAAAGTTTTCTCCAGAAAGTTTTTCAATCTGATGAAAAAAAATGGGAGTTGGGAGTCTAAATCAGATCCTTTTGGTGATTTTACGATAATTTTTGAAGCAGCCAATAATAATTTTAAAATCCTAAATTACCCTGTTAGATATTACGCAAGGAAATCTGGGGCACCAAATATATCAAGATGGGTAGATGGTATTAAACTTCTTAAGGTATGTTGGAGATATATGATTTCAGACCTCTAAATTTAAATAGAGTTTTAATTTCTTAGAAGTAAATTTAAAAAATTCAGCGAAAAAGTAATAAAATAGTTAGATTCTTAATGCGAGATCAATTTTAAATTTCTTTTATGGAATTTAAGTTTCCTTTAAAACAAATAACAAAAAATTCCGATAGAGAATCTTTCAACAAAGTTCTCGTTGTTAGACTTCCGTGTAATCCAATATTCCCAATAGGACCTATTTATCTGGTAGATCATATTCATAAGTGTTTCCCAAACATAGAGCAACAATTTATTGATTTAGCTATAGTACCTTCAAATAATATTTCTAAATATCTAATAAGGAAAATTGATCAATTCAGACCTCATCTCATCATTTTTTCTTGGAGGGATATACAAATATATGCTCCAGTAGACGGTAGAAGTGGTAATCCCTTACAGAACTCGTTTGAAGTTTTCTACTCGAATAATATTTTTAAAAAAATTAGAGGTGCATGGGGAGGTCTAAAGTTAATAACTTCTCATTATGAAGAAATAAATAGAAATACATCATTAGTGAAGATGGGACTTCATAGAGCACAAAAATATAATAAATCAGTAAAAGTTATTTTAGGAGGAGGTGCCGTCAGTGTTTTTTACGAGCAATTAGGTTCTTTATTACCTAGAGGTACAGTGATTTCTGTTGGAGAAGGGGAAAACTTGATAGAAAAGATTATTAAAGGTGACTCTATTACTGAAGAAAGATGTTATTTAGCTGGGCAAAAACCTAGGAATAGATTAATACATGAACAACCATCCGGAACGATTAAAACGGCTTGTGACTACAAATATATTAAATCTATTTGGACAGAATTTGATTGGTATATAGAAGGTGGTGATTATTATGTAGGAGTTCAAACGAAAAGAGGTTGTCCACATAATTGTTGTTTTTGCGTTTATACAGTTGTAGAGGGTAAAAAAGTTCGAGTTAATCCCATAAATGAAGTCATTAAAGAAATGAAGCAACTTTATGAAATGGGCGTGCGAGGTTTTTGGTTTACTGATGCTCAATTTATTCCAACAAAGAATAATATAAATGATGCAAAATTACTTCTTCAAGCTATTAAAGATCAAGGTTGGGATGATATTAATTGGGCAGCATACATTAGGGCAGATAATATAGATCGCGAATTAGCCAAATTAATGGTTGAAACAGGAATGAGTTATTTTGAAATAGGGATCACATCAGGATCTCAAGAGCTTGTTAGAAAAATGAGACTTGCGTATAACCTCAAAACTGTACTAGAAAACTGCAGAATGCTTGTAGATGCAGGATTTAAAAATCATGTCTCAGTAAATTACTCATTCAATGTTTTTGATGAAACCCCAAATACAATTAAACAAACTATCGCTTACCATAGAGAATTAGAAAATATCTTTGGGAAAGGTTTAGTTGATCCAGCTATATTTTTTATAGGTTTACAACCACATACGCTTTTAGAAAAGTATGCTTTAGAAAATAAAATATTAAAGCCTAATTATAATCCGATGAGTATGATGCCATGGACTGCAAGAAAACTTTTATGGAACCCTGGCCCTCTTGGTAAAAAACTTGGAGAGGTATGTTTGGAAGCTTTTGATAATCAAGATGATGAATTTGGAAAAACAGTAATTAATATTCTGGAAAGAGATTATGGTAAATCATCATTAGATGAATCTTTAAAAGTTCGTAAATTCGCAGAAAGAAAACTTACAGCAACAAAAATTTAAATTTAAATTTTTGCTAAAAGATAATTAGTCTTCTTTTTCAATTGAGCTTGATATACCTTTTGATTTCAAAGATTCCGAATAAAATTCAGCGGGTTCTAAATCACAAACAATAACTAAACCAACTCCAGTATTATGAGCCTCAAGCATAATAGAGATAGCATCTTGTTCGCTTAGTTGTGGAACTACCTCTCTTAGGACATTAGTAACATATTCCATTGAATTAACTGGGTCATTATGAAGTAATACTTTATATTTTGGTGATTTATTTTTTAACGCAGCTGTTTTTTTTTCCAAAACCGCTGCGTTATTATTTTTTCCTTCTTCTAAATTTGTAGTTGACATTAAATTTGATTTAAATTTCTTATAAGTCTTTAACTTATTATATATTAATTATTCGTTCCATTGCATTATTAACATTAAATCTCGAGTTAAAAGCAGATAATCTAAAATAGCCCTCTCCCGCTAATCCAAACCCACTTCCAGGAGTTCCAACTACATCAGCTTTTTCAAGTAGGTAATCGAAAAAGTCCCAAGAAGTCATATTATCTGGAACTTTAACCCAAACATATGGGGCATTATCACCCCCATACACTTTAAAACCTGCAGATCTGAGCTTGTTTTGCATAATCTTTGCATTTTCCATATAAAAATCAATTAAAGAATTGATCTCTTTTTTACCTTGCGAGGAATATACTGCCTCAGCTCCCCTCTGAACGATATAGCTTACCCCATTAAATTTAGTACATTGACGCCTATTCCATAATGGCCATAAATCAACCTTATCGCCTTTTGAATTTTGTCCTGATAAGTTTTTAGGTATTACTGTATAAGCACATCTAACTCCTGTAAATCCTGCATTTTTTGAGAAAGATCTAAACTCAATAGCACAATTTTTTGCTCCTTCTATCTCATATATTGAATGAGGAATGTCTTTATCTTGAATAAAAGCTTCATAAGCTGCATCGAAAAGAATCAATGACTTATTTTTATTGGCGTAATCTACCCACTTTTGCAATTCTTCTTTGGTAATAGTGGCACCAGTGGGATTATTTGGGAAACAAAGATAAACGATATCAACTTTATTTTTAGGGATTTCAGGTAGGAAATTATTACCTTCATTTATAGCTAAATATAATAATCCTCGATAAGTACCATTTTGGAGTGTTTCTCCAGTTCTACCAGTCATCACATTACTATCTACATAAACAGGATAAACAGGATCTGTTACAGCAATTGAATTATCATGACCAAGAATATCTAAAATATTGCTACTATCGCATTTTGAACCATCTGAAACAAATATTTCTTCCGATGAAATTTTACATCCTCTTGAAACAAAATCATTTACGGCAATTTTTTCCCTAAGCCATAAATACCCTTGCTCTGGACCGTAACCTTTAAAACCATTATTTGTTCCCATTTCACTTAATGCTTTACTCATCGCATTTAAACAAGCTTTAGGTAACGGCTCCGTTACATCTCCTATTCCAA
>QCTB01000012.1 GCA_003209055.1 Prochlorococcus sp. AG-670-O13 | reverse complement strand
GCCTCTCATTCTCTGAAAATCAGCAAGAACTTTATCAACATCTTTTGCTTTATATCCACTACCTTTAGCAATCCTTAATCTCCTCGATGGTTGAGCAGCCAGTACCTCTGGTTTTTGTTTCTCTTCTAACGTCATTGAAGAGATCATTGATTCAATTTTTTTTAGTTGTTCTTCACCATTTTTGATCATCCCATCATCAATTTTATTCATCCCTGGTATTAATTTAATTAATCCTCCAAGAGACCCCATTCTCTTCATTAATCTCATTTGTTTAACAAAATCATTAAAGTCAAAAGTTGCTTCTTGAAGTTTCTTTTGCATTACTTCTGCATCAGCAAGTTCAACTTCTTTCTGTGCCTTTTCAACAAGTGTTAATACGTCTCCCATACCAAGAATTCTGCTTGCCATTCTCTCAGGATGGAATGGCTGCAATGCTTCTATCTTTTCACCAGTTCCTATAAATTTTATTGGTTTTCCACTTACTTTTCTTATTGAAAGAGCAGCTCCACCTCTTGAATCGCCATCTAACTTGGTTAATATTGCTCCTGAAATACCTACTTTTTCATGAAATGACTTAGTCAAATCAGCCGCCTCTTGTCCAATCATTGAATCTACAACCAATAAAACTTCATCAGGCTTTGTAACTTCCTTGATTCGAACCATTTCACCCATCATTGATTCATCTATTTGCAATCTTCCTGCAGTATCAACAATTAATGTATCTACATTATTTTCATGGGCATAACTCAAGGCATCCTTTGCTATTTCTTCAGGCTTACTATCTTTTCTTTTGGCCGAGTAAACTTCTAGATCATACTGATTTCCAATTGTCTTAAGTTGTTCAACAGCTGCAGGTCTATAAATATCAGCTGCAACTAGTAAAACCTTTTTTTCTTTTTCCTTTAAATAAAGACCTAACTTACCTGTTGCAGTTGTTTTCCCAGCTCCCTGCAAACCTGCCATCAAAATAACAGTAGGTGGGGTTTCCCTTTCGTTTAACGGGGAATTCTCGTTTCCCATAATATTTATTAATTCTTTATTAACTACGTCTATAAATTTCTGTCCTGGATTGACACCTCTTACTACTTCTTCCCCAATAGCTTTATCTTTTACATCCGAAACAAATTCTTTAACTACTGATAAACTTACATCTGCATCTAATAGTGCTTTTTTAACTTCTTTTAAAGCATTATCAATATTATTTTCACTAATTTTGGCTTCACCTCTTAAACCCTTTACAGCGTCTTCAAAGCGTGAAGAGAGTTCATCAAACATTATTTATAATTAATTTATTAAATCATTATAGATGATACTCAAAGTTAAGCCTAAACACCGCTTATATAATCAACTAATTTCCAGGATTTATTCGAGAAACCTAAAATATATTTAACTTTTAAAAAAGGAGAAAAAGTTGTTTCATTTATCAATTCTCCATCTGTTTTTAATACTTTTTCTATATATTTTAAGTCAACTGATACGGCTATTCTGGATGCCGTTTGAGATAAAAGTACAATATTTGCGATATTAGTATTGATATTTTTGTAGATACCTTTTTGAATATCAAGTTGTCTTTCTTTCATTAATCTATTAATTAAATCATTTTGTACTATTTTTGATATTTTAATTTCACTTTTCCCTGCTAGATAATCACTTTTATTATTGAGCCAGGCATTAATTAAATATTTAATTTGTTCTAAGGAAGGTGAAGCATCTGTTATTTCTTCTACTAAAAAAGAATTATTATCTATTTTTTTAGAAAGAGTAATATCTGATATGTCAGGAGAATTTTTTTTATCTTTTTGATTTAAATTTTTATAGGAAACATTTTTATCAACATCATTTATTAATACAGAATTATCAATTACGTCTTTATCTTGAACGGGTTTCTTAAAGTTATTTCTTAAAATTCCTACCCCCATTCCAAAAGCAAATAAAATTAAAAAAGCATATAGATATATTAAGTAAGGAGATTTATAAAATATTTTATTATTCTCTAACGTCTCACCAAAAATAAATTTTAATTCAGCAAATTTCTCTATTGCATACTTATAAATTTCAATTGATTTATTTTTAATAATCTCATCTGTATAAATATGTTCTTCTATTACTGGTTTTTCATGTTCTCTAACCCCCCCTGGCAGAGGTAGCCTTCCTTCTTCAAAATTATCCAAATTAATTTTAGATTCCTTACTTAAATCTTTTGGAGATTCTTCAGCATTAAATTTTGGTTGATTTTGAGTCTTTGATTTCAATATTGTTCTATTTGATTTCTTCTCTAATTGTTCAATGAATTCTTGGATTTCCCTATCTTGAAACCAAGAATCTAAGTTGATTTCTTTTATATCAATATCCCTGTAACCTACCAAAACATCATTTTCTAACCAATTTTTACAAAAAATACATATTGCCTCTAATTTTTCTCCTGGATAATTATTTATCCAATCTCTTAACTTCTCATCGGAACTACTTAAAAATCTTGCAGATGATTGATCAACATCTGCCAAAAGCAAATCTAAACATCCTATTAATGGCATTGAGTCAAGCCCCGATAAATTCAGATTTTTTAATATTTTTCTAGCTTCAAATAGTTTTTCAGGTTTTCTTCTTGCAAAACCAATTGCTGTTAAAGATAAAAAAGCTAAGAATCCTGCTTCACTTGAACCCCTCCTTTGTAATTCTAAAAATAAATCTATCTGCTCCTGAACAGTCAAGTATGGCTTTATTTGTTGAAAAAAAGATTCAAATTCTTGCTGAGTAAGATAATTATTATATTCAGATTTATTTTTTCCTTCCAAACCACCTCTTTTAATTATTAAATTTTCCAGCATACTTAAACCTTTTTTATGTGACTCAATTTCATTTAAGTCTCTACTTAAAAAATCAAGAATTCGATAAGGTAGAAGTGAAACCAAGTCCTCTTCAAGAGTTTTCCGTAATTCTCCTAGCTTCCCCATCCTTTGAAGAAGTTGTATACCTTCTTGTAAAAAATCAGCTGCATTTGAATAAAATCTTTGATCTTGCTCTTGTATCGCAGCATCTCTAGATGTCAAAGCAGCTAATAAGGTCAGATCAGCTTCCCTACTACTTCCCAATGCAGGGGTTTGCGGAGGTTGTAACGCTTTTCTTGTTATTTTGAAGGCCTCTTTCGGAGAGCCAGATTCCCAAAGAAGTATTAATCCTGCGACTTCTCGATTTGAAGATATATCTAAACCTGAAGCTCCATTTAATAATAAATTTTCGTATTCTCTTCTACTCTCTGGTTCAGTAAGCAAATCTGCAGTAAGGCGAAGCAATTCAGATCTTTGAGTTAAAACCTCGTATGTAAATCCTTCATCAGGAGTTTTATCCAATCGCAATTGAAAAGCCCTTAATATTTCCTCAGATGTTGCTGAGGGGCTTACGCCTATTAAACGAAAGTGGTCTAATGGAAGTTCCAAACAAATATCCTGTAGAATATCATTTAGATGAATTTTATCAATTTATAATTTTTTTTCATAAGGTCTTGGAGAGTTATTAAAAAAAAACATAAAAATTGTCCATTGAAGCTTAGAATGTTAACAAATCAAAACTTCATTAAGGTATTTCCTTGGAAACACACGTAGAGAGAATTTCAAATCTTAAAGACTTCAAAAAAGCTAATTTAGATCGTGAAACTGGTTTATTTTTATATGAAGATATGACGCTTGGTCGAAGATTTGAAGATAAATGCGCTGAGATGTACTACAGGGGTAAGATGTTTGGATTCGTACACCTCTATAACGGCCAAGAAGCAATAAGCACTGGTGTTATAGGTGCAATGAAAAGGAAGCATGACTGGTTTTGTAGTACCTATCGCGATCATGTTCATGCACTAAGTGCTGGAGTTCCATCTTTTGAAGTAATGAGCGAATTATTCGGCAAAGCGACAGGATGCAGTAAAGGTAGAGGTGGTTCTATGCATTTGTTTTCAAAAGAGCACCATCTACTAGGAGGATATGCTTTTATTGGAGAAGGTATTCCAGTAGCTTTAGGATCTGCTTATTCAAGTAAATATAAAAAAGAAGTTGCTGGCGATAGCAAAAGTGACTCAGTAACAGCAGCTTTCTTTGGTGATGGAACTTGTAATAATGGTCAGTTCTTTGAATGTTTGAATATGGCTCAATTATGGAAATTACCAATAATTTTTGTAGTCGAAAATAATAAATGGGCTATAGGAATGGCTCATGACAGAGCTACGAGTAACCCTGAGATATGGAGGAAAGCGTCAGCTTTCGGGATGCATGGTGAAGAAGTTGACGGAATGGATGTATTAGCTGTAAGGGGGGCTGCACAGAGAGCTATTGAAAGAGCAAGAGCAGGGGAAGGTCCAACTCTCCTTGAATGTTTGACTTACAGATTTAGAGGCCATTCTTTAGCAGACCCAGATGAATTAAGAGCTGAAGAAGAAAAAGAATTCTGGGCAAAAAGGGATCCTATCAAGAAATTAGCAAAACAGATGATTGAGGGTAATTTTGCAAAAGAAGAAGAATTAAAGAGTATTGAAAAGAAAATAGATATAGAAATTTCAGAAGCCGTTAAAAATGCACTGGATGCTCCTGAACCCCCTTCTAATGAATTAACTAAATATATTTGGGCAGAAGATTAAATCAAATTCCACTAGGTAATTTTCTGGTTAAATTTCTTAATTTTCTCAAAGCCTTCAGCTCAACCTGCCTCACTCTTTCTCTGGATACTTCTAATAACCTACCTATTTCAGCTAAGGTATGTCTCTCATTCCCATTCAGCCCAAATCTTAGTTTTAGAACATGTTGTTCTTGTTCGCTTAAATGACTTAGCCACTTGCCTAATTGTTCTTGATGCATTTTCTGCTCAACTTGGTCTAAAGGCTCTTCATTATTACTATCTGCAATGAGATCACCTAAGAAACTTCTGCCATCATCTCCATTTACAGGTGCATCCAAACTACTTGTAGATAGAGCTTGTCTCAATACAGAATCAAGTTCCTCTACATCTATTTCCATTGCTTCTGCAATTTCAATTCTACTTGGCATTGCTCCAAGTTTATGAGCCAATTCCCTACTCACTTTTCTTATAGTGGCAAGTCTTTCACTTAAATGAACAGGTAAACGAATAGTTCTAGATTGGCAGGCAATAGCTCTTGTCATACTTTGGCGAATCCACCAAAAGGCATAAGTAGAAAACTTGTATCCTCTTGTAGGATCAAATTTTTCAACTGCTCTCTCTAAACCTAAAGACCCTTCTTGAACAAGATCCAAAAGTTCTAATCCTTTACCTTGATACTTTTTTGCAACACTTACAACTAATCTTAAATTAGCCTTCATCATTCTCTCTTTTGATCTTCTACCAATCTTTATTGTTCTTTTTTCTTGAGGAGTGAATTCTTTTGTTTTTTCGTTTAATTGACCATCTTCAGTCAGAATCATCATTTTTTGAACTTGGTTACCCAGTTCTATTTCCTCAGCTGGTGTTAATAAGGGGACACGGCCGATATTAGAAAGATACCAACTAATAGGATCATTACCTCTTCTTTTTTGTGGTTCAGTTGATGTAGTCGCTGATGAAGCCATTTTTTTACCTAGATTGAGGTATTAAAACTTTCCTACACTTTTTTGGAAATAGCCGATTTTTTAATACCTGCTTCAGATTTCAGGTATAAATTGTATAGTTATGTGTTTAAAACTATAAAAAACTGCTGATAATTGTTTCTTTCATGACATTAGCCTCGCTTTTGTTTTTCTCATTAACTTGGATAATTGATCACTTACTAAAGAAGGATTTGACCCTTTTTTACATTTCGATGCAGCAAAAGAGTGTAAGAATACGTATTTTGCCAAAGATTCAGTATTAATATAATCTCCAAAATAAGACCTCTCTATTGCCGAACATCCGCCAATAAATCCAGACAAAAGATCTCCTAAACCTGCTCTTGCAGTCTCAGCATCAGTTCCGAAAAGTTGCCATGCTTTTTTATTGTTGGCAATGATGCTATTTGCTCCCTTTAATAAAATACTGATGTTAAATTCTTTAGCGACTTTTATAGCTAGTTCAACTTTATTAGTGCAAGAAAGATCGGGGAATAACCTCACAAATTCTTGATCATGAGGCGTAATCCAAGTTTCAGACTTTCTTTCTAAAAAGAATTTAGATCCTAAATTCGATTGAGAAATTCTATTTAGGGCATCCGCATCAAGAATTAATAAACCTTTGAAATCTATTAGGTACTCTTTTGATTTTTCCCAATCAACCTTATTTAATCCAATTCCTGGACCAATAACAATTGAATCATAAGAAGAAAAATCAATATTCTTTAAAGCCTCAAATAAATTTGAATTTCCATTAGGGTCACTTTCAAGTCTTCCTTTAACAACTAATTCTGGTGCAACTTGCCAAATAGATTTTGCAACTAAATCAGGTAAGATTGCTGAAACGAATCCTGCCCCACTTGAAATAGCACCTTTTATAGCTAAGTGTGCTGCACCAGGATATTTTTCACTGCCCGTAATTAATAATGTTCTACCTCTTTTATATTTATTTGAATTTTTTGGTAATAAAGGCAAATTAATTGTTTTTAAATCTTGATAAGTAATTTTTAAAATATGACTTTCTAATTTACTTAAAAGATTTCTCGGTATGCCTATATCTATATGATGTAATTCGCCAACATAAGGTAATGCTGTATCTTGTAATAATCCAATCTTGTTTAGTCCAACTACTAAACTATAGTTTGCCTTTACAGCATTTTTCAAAAAGGGTTTCCCGGAATTAGGACATAAACCCGTTGGCACATCTATGCTCACGACATTACCAGATTTTATATCAAATTTATTATTAATTAATTCAATTAATTCCTCATCTACTTTTGTATTTTGATTATTCCCAAAAACAGCGTCAATCCACAAACCTTTTCCTTTAGGATTAGGTGGATCATCTAATTTTTTCACGCCAATAGATGTAAGATAATTTACATAATTGATTGTTAATGTTTTTTTTAAGGGAAATGGGCACCATAATTTAACTAGATATCCCTTTAAAAAAAGCTCTTTAGCAATTACTGCTCCATCACCACCGTTATGACCTGGACCTATCAAAACTACCACTCCCTCCTTTAAAAGAGATTTTCTTTTTAAAAGCCATTTAGATATTTGAATTCCAACCTTTTCTATCAATGCCTCTTGAGGCATGCCTTGAGAAAATATTTCAGTCTCTAAATCCCTCATTTGCTTTGAATAAACAACTAGATGTTTAGAGTCAATCGTTGGCCATCCAATTTCTTTCATAATTAGTTTAAAGCAATAAAAAAGCTATTCAAAATTTTTAAAATTCCATGTTAAAGACTTTTAAGGATAAAAAATCAGACAACTGTTTTTCCATCAATAATAAATCTAAAAGACAAAAACATATTGTAGTTGGTCTTTCAGGGGGAGTAGATAGTTCTCTTTCAGCTGCACTTCTTATGGAAGATGGTTGGAAAGTTGAAGGCTTAACTCTTTGGTTAATGAAAGGCGAGGGCTCTTGTTGTTCTGAAGGATTAGTTGATGCGGCAGGCCTTTGTGAAGATTTAGGAATTAACCATAATATATTAGATGCAAGAAGAATTTTTGAAAGGGAAGTAGTTAAAAAAACTACTGAAGGATATGAGTCTGGCTTCACTCCACTTCCATGCTCGATGTGTAATAAAAATGTAAAATTTGAAGAAATGTTCAATTTTGTTATTAAACAAAAAGAGTTTACATATATTGCCACTGGTCACTACGCAAGAGTTCAAAAAAGTTCTTGTGAGAATTTAAAAAAACCTGAAAATTTCCAATTCAAGGATTTCTTACTCCTAAGGGGCGCTGATAAAAATAAAGATCAAAGTTATTTTTTATACAGTCTTTCACAAGAAGTATTAAGCAGATTAATACTTCCACTTGGAAAACTTAAAAAAGAAGAGACAAGAAAAGAGGCATTGAGACTTGGACTTAGAACTGCAAAAAAACCAGAAAGTCAAGATCTATGTTTAGTTGAGCATTATGGATCAATGCAAAAATTTATTGATAATCATATTGAGCCCAAGGAAGGGGAAATTAAGCATATTAATGGAGAAATTATTGGCACACATAAAGGGATTCAGCATTTCACAATTGGGCAAAGAAAAGGTTTAGGAATTGCATGGCCAGAACCTTTATATGTTGAAAGTTTAGATAGACAAAAAAATATAGTTTATGTTGCAAATAAAAAAGACCTTTTTAAAAAAGTGGCAATAATAAAAGAAGTTAACTGGGTTTCAATTGAAGCGCCTGTAAAAGAAATAGAAGTAGAAGCACAAATAAGATATAGAAGTGAGCCGGTAAAAGGAATTTTAGTTCCTGCAAGAAATCAGGATGGAATTAATAAAACGTTTAAACTAATTTTCGAAGATAGTCAAAGTTCTATCACTCCTGGTCAAGCTGCAGTTTTTTATAAAAATGACATCTTATTAGGAGGAGGATTAATTAGTGAGTTTTCCAAAAAATAAATTTAGTCCTACTAAAGATACAAATAAAACTAATAAAGGTCTTTCTCCATATTTGGTGTAGAAAGTTTTTTCATTAGAAAAAATAGGATATAGAACTTCATTTTTCTCAATATTTGGATCAAATAGTTCAATAATCCTGCCGTCATAACTTATCAATCCTGAGGGACCCGTATTAGAAACAATGACATTATCTTTTTTATTTTCTATACTCCTTACTCTAGCCATAGATAGAAATTGATTATGAAGCTTAGTTGGATAAGGATCTAAGTTAGCTGCAGAAATTATTAGTTCTGCTCCTCTTTTACTAGCATTTCTTATTTTAAATCCATCACTAATTTCGTAACAAATTGCTATTGCAAGTGGCGGAGTAAATTTCCATTCAAAAAACCTTGAATTTGATCCTGGTTGAATACCTCCTACTGCAGATAGTCCTCTTGAGAAGATATTTAAGAATCCTGGGATTTGTTCACCTAATGGTACAAGTCTATTTTTATCAATAAAGGATGAATAAAATTTATCTCCCACTTTATATCCCAGCAAAGAACTTCTTAGGCCGTTTTCCGAGGTTCTAAAACCTCCTGCCAACATATTTACCTTACTTTTATAATCTAAATTAAAATTATTATTAAAAGTCCCTTCAGGAGTAATAAGGAGTTTTGCATTATTTGATAAAGCAATTTTTTGAGCAGCAAATAACTTATCATTTATGTATTGATTATTAAAGTTGATTTTTTCTCTAGTGGGGATATTTGTTTGCCATATAGCAACTGGATAATTGGCATTTCTATTAATTGGTTTACTTAAACCTCCAACGAAATGGAAAATAAAGATCATCAAAAGTCCAAAAACGAAAGTTTTTTTAAAATGATATTTTCCTTTCCATTTCTCATAAATCAGATACATCCAAAAACTTATTATTAGTTGAACTGCACATAAACCACTAGAACCTATCCATCTTGCCAAACCTGCAAGATACATATCTCCAGGAACTAAGCCTTCCCCTAAACCTATCCAAAATAATGGCGTTTGAGAAAGAATATATTCACCTATACCCCAGGAAAAAGATAACAATAAAACTTTTGTAGTTAATGGCATAAATTTCATTTTAGAAATATCCTTCTTAAGTAGAATTCTTTTTCCAAAAAGACCCCATAAAAGTACCAAGATTCCTCCTATTAAAGAACAACCCAACAAAATCGAAATGGAGATAATTAAGCTTGATATCCATGAAAACCCTAGCCAGGTCAATGGGTGAAGTTCAAAAAGCCAAGAATGACTCACTAAAATAAAGAAAAATCCCCAAAGAAAGTTTGCTGCTTTTTTTTCACTTCTACTCCATAAAATAAATAAGGATATGGGCATAAAAACTAACCATAAGTGGCTTGATGTAGCAATTCCTCCGAAGATACCTCCCAAACATGGATAAAAATATTTAATAAACCTTTTATTTTGAATGTTGATCAATAATATGAAATTTCTAAATTAATTCTCTTAAAGAGATATATTATTGTACCTTTTTCTGTACTATTAAATATAGTAACTTTTAAAATTAAGTGAAAGAAGTTTTAATTAGTTTTACGGTATTTGTCTTTTGCATTTCCTTAACTCTGTTTAGTCAATTTAATTCACCTCAAATTGTTAATGCAGCTGAATCAAAAACTGAAATCGTAAATGAAACACCTGTTACAAAATCATCTAATGTCTCAAATACCAATATATTTGAACTAGATCCATCAGATCCAAACCCAATACTTTTTGCTATGGCTGAAGAAACACAAGAAGAAAGCAACTCCAGAACTACAGATAGTGGTTTAAAAATAATTGACCTAGTAATAGGAGAAGGAGATGAAGCTAACTCTGGACAAACAGTTTCTGTAAACTACACAGGAACATTAGAAGATGGAACCCAATTTGATACCAGCATTGGGAGGGCTCCATTCAGTTTCCCATTAGGTGCAGGGAGAGTAATTAAGGGTTGGGATGAAGGAGTAGCCGGAATGAAAGTTGGGGGAAAAAGAAAATTAACAATCCCTCCTGAATTAGGGTATGGATCAAGAGGAGCGGGAAATGTAATTCCTGCGAATGCAACTTTAATTTTTGAAGTTGAATTATTAAAAGTCAATTAAAGTAAGAAATAACATCTAAAACTTTTCAATTTAGTTAATCTACAAGTAAGATATATTCAAGTATAAAAAAAAGAAATGCTAACTAAATTGATCTATTCTCTTTTAAATAAAAATTCTACAATCGAAGCACATGCTCATTGTGATGGTCCATGTGGTGTTTATGACCCTGCCTCTGCAAGAGTTGCTGCTGAAGCAGTATTGGCAATGACGAAGAAATTAATTGCCCTTACTCCTCCTTCCAGTACTAACTCAGAAGATTGGGCTGCTTACAGCAATACTTTTTCTAGATTTGTGGCAGTTAAAGAAGAACAGGCTAAAGAAACTAAGAAGGAAATTCTTATCTTATGGACAGATTATTTTAAACCAGTTCATTTAGAAACCTATCCAGATCTACATGAAACAATCTGGAAAGCAGCTAAATTATGTAGTGCTTGTAAAGTAAATATTGATCTATCTCAAGCAGAAGAATTAATGAATTATGTAGAAAAAATACATAATATCTTCTGGGAATCAAAAGGTAGAAGCGATGCTTTTGTAAAAGCTAGCTAGTCTTATTATTTTAAAAAATTTTTACGATATAATCGCATTTTTTTTTGGATTAAGAAAAACCGCAATCGTTTGTGGTAATTCTATGATGCCTACATTAAAGGATGGTGAAATAGTTTTTTTTAAAAAATATATTAAAGACAAATCACTTTTGTATGTTGGTCAAATAGTAATTTTCTATCATCCTTTTAAAAATATTAAGTTAATTAAAAGAGTAAGAAACTTTAATAAAAATAGTATTGAAGTTTACGGAGATAATATTAACTATAGTAATGACAGCAATAAATTTGGGTTAATTAATAATGAAAAAGTTATTGGAATAGTAACTTCGAAAATTAAAAAATTCTTCTAAGTCAAAAATAGAGAGGTGCTTTTTTGTACCCAAAATAAGCCCATAGAAAAAGATAATCCACCAGCAAAAGCTATCAACCTTCTGATAAATTTTTGCCCTGCATTCAAAGTTGTAACAGATATTAGGCAAGTAAATAAAATCATACTTGCTAAAGAACCACCCAAATATGCTACTAAATAAGCAAATGCATTAGGAAGAGGTAAAGCTAATGCTGGAAGAACTGCAAGAAAATGAGAACCTCCTGCTAAACCATGCAGTAATCCTAAACCTGTCAATGCATGAGAATGCTTATTATGTTCTTTGTTATTTTCACTATGAAAATGCAAATGATGATGAGCTACGCCATTATGTTGATGAGAATGAGAGTGTATATTTATATGCAAAGAATTCCTTATCGCAAAGACTCCAACAATAAGAAGTGAAATTCCAACTAAAAATTCAGCAACGTTAGAAAATTTACTTAAAGGGGTAATATCTTTTATAAAAATTGCAAGGAAGGCTAAAAAAATTACTCCAGAAGAGTGTCCCAAGCCCCATGAGATACTATTCCTTGCCGCAAGTTTTGGACTTGTAATCGCTGATGGGACCATTGCAATAAGATGATCTGCGCCACTGACTACATGAACAAACCCAGCAAGAATTCCAGTTACTATTACAACCTGCATTTATATATAAAATACAACTTAACAATACTCAAGTTTATAGCACAAATATCCAGCTTTAATTAAATTGAGTTAAATAATTTCTTAAAAGAGTTTTCAATATCGCTTTCCCTCATAAACCTTTCTCCAATTAAAACACCCTTAATTCCAATCGAATTGAGTTTTTTTAAATCTTCTGAGTTATTTATTCCAGATTCACTAATAGGAACAATATTATGTTTTGCAAATATATCGGAATATTTTCTCATTATTTCTATCGATGTTCTCAGATCAGTTTTAAAAGTCTTCAAGTCTCTATTATTTATTCCTATTAAATTGAATGATCCCAAACTCAATATTCTCTCGAGTTCTTGATCATCATGCACTTCAACTAAAACGCTCATCTTTAAATTGTCTGCAATTTTCTTCAAATAAAATAAATCATCATCGCTTAAGATTGCAGCAATTAATAATATGGCATCAGCACCAGATACTCTGGCTTTATAAATTTGATAAGCAGAAATAATAAAATCTTTGCAGAGCAAAGGTAGATTAGTAGCTCTTCTGACATCTTGAAGTATTTCAAAACTCCCTTGAAAAAATCTTTTATCAGTCAATACCGAGAGACATGAGGCACCAGATCTTTCATAACAAGAAGCAATTTCTTTTGGTTTAAAATCTTCTCTAATAACGCCTTTACTTGGACTAGCTTTTTTTATCTCAGCAATAACTCCAGGTCTAATTTTAGAATTTAAAATACTTTTAAAAAAATCTTTAGGTGGAGAAAGCTTATCCAGCTTTTTTATAAGATCTTCAAGGGAGATTATTTTCTTGAAATTTTTGATTTCAGTATCTTTATGCCAAACAATTTCTTCTAAAATATTTTTTGCCTTTGCCTCTCTATGAGGAACAGCATACTCAAGATTTTCTACCCTGACTGTTGGATTTGGTGGCCTACGTCTTATTTTCATAAAAAATTAATTTATTTTACTTGAGATGCTGCCTGTTTATAAGCAACCTCAACTACTTCACTAAGAGTAGGGTGAGTATGAACTTCAGTAGCTAGCTGTATTACATCTTGGTTTCTAGAGATCGCATTTGCAATTTCTTGAATCAAATCAGCTGCATGCATCCCAAAGATATGAGCACCTAATACTTTTCCACTTTCTTTATTAAAAAGCAACTTAAGAATTCCATCGCTTTCTAATTCTGCTAATGCCTTAGAATTAGCTTTAAAGTAACTCTTCACAACTCCTAAAGTAAAACCTTCTTTGATGGATTTTTCTTTGGCATCAATTTCAGAAAGGCCTACTGAACTTATCTCAGGATGTGTAAATGTTGCAGCTGGAATACTCCTGTAATTAATTTCAATATTCTCACCACATATATTATCAATAGCAATTGTTCCTTGAGCTGCTGCTGTATGAGCAAGCATAAGTTTGCCAGTAACATCACCAACAGCCCAAACATTAGGTATTATTTTTTCGCCATTTATAACTCTCATTTGATCATCAATAGGAATATATCCTTTTACTGTTTCGATACCAACTGAATCGAGATTGAGATTTTTACTATTAGGACTTCTACCAGTAGCCACAAGAACTCCATCAACTTCTAAGTTTTCTACAACTTCCTTTGATTTTGCATCAGTCAGTTCTATCTTTACAGGACACCCAGGAGTAATTTTAGTGGCAAATACATTTGATTTTGTATCAATATCTCTTGATTGAATAAGATTTTTCTTAGCTATTTTTGTGATATCCGGATCAAAGGTCGGCATTATGTTTTCCATAGCCTCGATCATAGTAACTTCGCAACCTAGAGCAGTATATACATCAGCGAATTCTAAACCTATATATCCACTTCCAATAATAGCGATCCATCTTGGAAGCCATTCAAGCTTAACTGCTTCATCGCTTGTGAAAACTGTTCTATTATCTAAAGTTATTCCAGAAGGGACAAAGGGAGAAGAACCTGTCGCTAGAACTATATTTTCACATGTAAAGATCTTATCAATTCCATTATTATCTCTTACTCCTACTTTTTGATTACCTTCAATTCTTCCAAATCCAGAAATAATTTCAACTCCGCTTCTCTTGAGGGTTTTTGTTAAATTTTCTCTGACATTTGAGACTAAGTTATTAGCGTGATCAGCAATTTTTGATCTTTCGAATCTAACTGGTGAGGCATGAATACCAAATTTTGCTAGATGTTCATAATTAGCTATTTCTCTAACTTTCCCACTTGCTGCCAAAAGAGCTTTTGAAGGTACGCATCCTTTATTTACGCAAGTGCCTCCCATCTCTCCAGACTCTATTATGGCAACTTTAAGACCTTTAAGTGCGGCATGTTTGGCGGCATCAAATCCTCCGTATCCCGCGCCAATTACAATTAAATCAAAGTCAAAATTTGGATCAGTCACTTTTGTATTCTTGATGTAGAAGTATATGCGACTCTTTTTCGTTCAAGTAATAATGGAACTGCAACACAAGCCACATTTAATGATTCTACAAGCTCGCTATGCGGAATAGTAATTGTTTCATTAAAAGCTTCTTGAATTCTTTTGTGAATACCTTTCCCTTCATTACCCAATATAAGTGTAGTTCGTTTTGACCAATCAATTTCCCAATATGGTTTTTGGGATTTCTTAGGATTTTTATTATGGCTACTTGTAGAAATTATTTGAAATCCATTCTTTGAAAATTGATTTAAAGATCTCATCAAAGAATTGATTACTTCTTCTTCACCTCCATCAAATCTTTTAAATGGAAGATGAAAAACAGATCCACATGAAGACCTTAATACCTTTTGCCCTAATGGATGAGCCCCTCCTGCTAACAATATTTTGTTAACGCCAGCAGCTAAAGCTGTTCTAAACAGGTTCCCCATATTCCCAGGATCTTGAATCCTATCAAGGACAAGAATAAAGTCATCATTATTATTATTAAAGTCAAAATTAAGTATTGATGAAATTTCCACCAAAGCTGCTATTCCATCTGGATTCTTTGTTGAAACTGCAGAAGCTAAAACTTCTTCTGAAACAACATTGATTAATGATTTATTAATTTTTTGAGAGAGTTCTTCATATTTATCAAGCCATTTTTCAGTTACTAAAATTTTTGAAGGGTAATTACCAGACTTCAGAAACTCTTCCATCAGATGGGTACCTTCAATGCAAAAATAATCTTTATCTTTGGAGTTAGATCCTTGTTTAAACGATCTAAATCTTTTAACTAAAGTATTACTTTTACTAGTTATTTTTGGAAAGATATTTTCTATGGCAAATTTAGATAACTTTAATATTAATTATATTTTAGTCACTTAAATATATTGATCAATTGTTTTTTTTAATCTTAAGTCTTAGCAATTTAGTATTAACACCCTTTACTATTTATTAATATTCATCACGTTACACAGGGTGGACTTACTAGATTTAGTTTGTCATTATTAAACCAACATAGTAATTCTTAATGGTTTGCGAAGGCAACAATAAGTCATATCTTAAATCCCAAAATTTAAAGATTATTGGCCCAAGCACCTTAAGTGGGGAAGTAAAAATAAGTGGTGCAAAGAATTCAGCTTTAGTATTACTTGCTGCATCATTACTAACCGATGAGAAAATCATATTAGAAAATGTTCCTCTCCTCACAGATATTGAAAAAATGGGGAATATCCTTAAGAATTTAGGAGTTAAATTACAAACTCAAGATCACCAATTAATAATTGATTCATCGAATATATCCATAAAAGAACTTCCTTATGAACTTGTAAATGGATTAAGAGCTAGTTTCTTTTGTATTGGAGCATTATTAGCAAGATTTGGACAGGCTTCGATACCTTTACCGGGTGGATGCAATATTGGTAAAAGACCTATTAACGAGCATATTAATGGTCTAAAGGCACTAGGTGCCGAATTTATTATTGAAAAAGAGATCGTCAAGGCAAAACTAGCAGAAAAGAAAAGTAGGTTATTTGGGGCCAATATCAGATTAAATTGTCCCAGTGTTGGAGCTACTGAAACTTTAATAATGGCCGCATCCCTAGCGAGAGGGAGAACAGTAATAGAAAATGCTGCAAGGGAACCTGAAATTCAAGATTTATGTCAAATGTTAAATAAAATGGGAGCTAAAATTTATGATGCAGGTAAAGAAAAAATAATTATAGATGGAGTGCAAAAACTTCATGGTTGTTCTCATAAAGTAATCCCAGATAGAATAGAAGCTGGAACTTTTTTGATAGCGGCGGCTGCAACTTTATCTTCAATTACAGTTTCTCCAGTAATCCCTAATCATTTAGAGGCAGTATTAAATAAGCTAGAAGAGAGTGGAAGTAAAATAATAAAAAAAGGAAATTCGATTTCAATAAGAGGTAAAAGTATTAAAGCGGTAGACGTAAAAACTGCGCCATTCCCAGGATTCCCGACTGATTTACAAGCTCCATTCATGGCTCTAATGACTATAGCCAAAGGGAGATCAAAGATCTCTGAAACAATTTTTGAGAACAGAATGACTCATGTTGAACTATTAAATCGAATGGGGAGTTCTATAATCGTAAAAAATAATATAGCTCAGATAGATGGGGTTAAGAAATTAAAAGGCATGACTTTAGTTGGTTCAGATTTAAGATCATCAGCTGCATTAATAATTGCAGCATTAATATCAAACAGAACAAGTCGCGTTTTTGGACTTGATCATTTAGATAGAGGTTACGAAAGCTTTGAAATAAAGTTAGCTCAGTTAGGTGTAGAAATAATTAGAGAATTCAATAAAGAATTTATTAGCAAATCTGATAAAAGCAAATCTCATCTAAAAAAAAACTTATCAGAATTTGAAGCTGCTTAAATATAATTTCAAACGTAAGCTACGTTAATTAGAGAAACGCAGCCAATGAGAATAAAGGATAGTATTAAAAAACGTACCGACCAATATTTATTTAATCCATTTATTTTTAAATCACTCATACCCATGTACCACTATTAGTACCGAAAGCAGTGAAGATCGATAGTGCTATAAAAAAATAAGGAGCTAACTTTAAAGAAAGTTTTTGCGTTTTACTACTTGTCATACAATTTTTTTTATTACATCAAATATAACACAATATAACTTTCTGTGAAGCCAATCCTTAAGAATAAGCCTAAACAAAATACTTTTGTAGCTAAACCGTAACATTTTTGTGCGTTAAATTGTATTCTTTTGGCGTGCTCTTCATCAAATGTGTTTATTCTAAGATTTCTTTTTAAAAACTATTTGTTTTTTATCTAACTGTTTTTTATAAAGCAGAGAAAATAGTCAACGCATGAATTATTGTTATAATGTTATGTAGCTGTTTATTCGTGAAAAGCCTTGGGAGCGTGGTGGAATTGGTAGACGCACCGCACTCAAAATGCGGAATATAAAAACAACTTTAATGAGATTGTGTAATCTTTCTAAGCATACAATCCTTCTCTATAACTAAATCTATATCAATTGCACTACGCCAACTAATAATGTCTAAAGATGCGGTGCAAAATATTTTGTTTTAAATTTCTTTATTTAATGTATGCAAATAATTATTTCATCATATTTTAATTACTCAAAATAACCATTAAATTTTAGGATCTTTTGGGGGACCAAAAGGATTACTTGGTTGATGTTCAGGGAAAAAAGTTGCTCCAAGAATACTTGACCATAAAGGTAAGTACATATAAAAGTCAAAAACAGTTATGCCAGTCATCCCTCCTAGTCTTATTAATAATGCTCCAATACCCCACATGATTAATCCAGGGATTAATCTGCCTAAGAATTTATTTTCTCTGCTATAGACAACAGTAGAAATTGCTGTCCAAACAAAAAAAGCACCAACTGCACTGACAAGTGCAAAAGGTATTCCTTTAAACGTCTCAAATATTGCAGTAATAATTACAAGTACGCTAAATAAGTAACTTGGAGCTCCAATCCCCTTTGACTTCCATGATTCTGGGAGTTCTTTATTCATGATTGATAATTGTCTTAATCAATGTTTTATAAAAAATAAAAAATTGTCAACTAATTTTATTATTTTCTTGAACAGTAAGCGTTGCCACTTGAAAGCCTAATACTCTTGGATTCTCTGGAGAGCAGCAATTTGCTGTAACTTTTTTAGAGTCTTTAATCATCCAAGCGTATTTTACAGATATCTTTACAGGTAGTCCGCAATTCTTACAAGGAAGATAAGTTGGCTGATTTCTGGAATTTAAATTCATTGGATTAAGTAGATACATCAATCTTGGTATTGCCACCGTTCTTAATAAGATGGTTGGCTGCGGATCCTAAGACCAAGTTCTTCACCGCTATCTGGATGTAATATCCAATCAAATATTACTAATTAAATAAGAATTTTGTCCATGAATTTTTACCTTCTAGAATAAATTGAGCACACAGCATTTTCGTATATTGAGAATGCGGTAAATGCGCTAGAGCGAAAAAACGGCTATTTTTATAGTAAATGATATAATATTGTCATAATGTTTTCGCTGAAAAGCCTTGGGAGCGTGGTGGAATTGGTAGACGCACCGCACTCAAAATGCGGCACCTTCGGGTATGTCGGTTCAAGTCCGACCGCTCCTACTTTAATGAATACTTACACTAGATTTGATATATCTTTCAAAAAAGGTAATGGTTGTTGGCTATGGGACGAAAAAGGGAGAAAATATCTTGATGCAGTTGCTGGAATAGCGACATGTAGTCTTGGACATAGCGACAGAATCTTAAGAAAAAAATTATCTGCACAATTAAAAAAAATTCAGCACATATCCAATCTCTATAAAATTGAAGAGCAGGAAGAATTAAGTAAATATTTAACTAAAGAGAGTTGCGCTGAAAGTGTTTTTTTCTGCAACAGTGGTGCCGAGGCAAATGAGTCAGCTATTAAGTTATTAAAAAAGTACGGTAATTCAGCACATGCTGGTAAAGAGTCTTTTATTCTTGCTGCTGAATCTAGCTTTCATGGCAGAACACTTGCAGCTTTAAGTGCTACCGGTCAGCCCAAGTATCAAAAAGGTTTTGAGCCAATGGTTAAAGGCTTTAAGTTTTTTAGATATAACGATATTGATTCAGTAAAAAAATTATTTGAAGAATTAAACAATAATGACCAAAAAGTTTCCGGAATTTTAATTGAACCTATTCAAGGAGAAGGAGGGGTGATAGCTGGAGATAAGATGTTTTTCAAAGAATTAAGAGAAATTTGTAATCAAAATAATTCTCTTTTAATTCTTGATGAAGTTCAGAGTGGTGTAGGAAGAACGGGGAAAATGTGGGGGTATGAGAATCTTGAAATCGAACCTGATGGATTTACATTAGCCAAAGGATTAGGAGGAGGCCATGCAATTGGTGCTTTATTAGTACAAAAAAAAGCGAATATTTTTTCCCCTGGAGATCATGCAAGTACTTTTGGTGGCAACCCTTTCGCTTGTAGAGCTGCTTTAACAGTTTTAGAAGAAATATCAAGACGCAAAATACTTAATAATGTTCTTGAAAGAGGTAATCAATTAAAAGAAGGTTTTATTAAAATTTCTACTAAATTTCCACATATTATTAATGGAACAAGAGGTTTAGGATTAATTCAAGGTCTTGTTATAAACGATAGTTACATTGATTCAAAAACAATAACATTACAAGCATTTGATAAAGGTTTACTTGTAGTACCAGCTGGAGGAAATGTCGTTAGGTTTGTCCCTCCATTGATAATTTCTCGAAATGAAATCAATATCCTTCTAAATAAGTTAGATTTGATCCTTGAGGGGCTTTAAATTCTAGTAGTTTTGAAAAAAATAAACATTGAGAATTTTGATTTACTCTCGCCCAAATATGAAAGGGAAAATATTCAATTAGGTTTAACAAGAATAAAAAAAGCCCTTGGGGAATTAAATGATCCCTGCAAAAATATTCCTGCGATTCAAGTTGTTGGAACAAATGGTAAAGGTTCTATTACAGCTTTCATAGAAAATATTCTTTATGAAGAGAAAAAGAATATTGGAGTTACTACTTCTCCACATCTTTTAGATATATCTGAAAGGATTAGAGTCAATAAAGAAAAAATTAATAAGGAAGAATTGAAAAGACTATTTAATAAAGTAGAAAATAATATTGGGACCAATCAATTAACACCTTTTGAACAAATTATTTGCTGTGCATTAACGTTTTTTGATTTAAAAAAAGTAGATTTATTAATTCTTGAAGCTGGTTTAGGTGGTCGACTAGACGCAACCACAGCTCATCGCCTAAGACCAGTAATTGCTATTGGAAATATAGGTTTAGACCATGAAGAGTACCTTGGAGATTCAATTGAAGAAATTACTAAAGAGAAAGTAGCTGTAATTGAAAAAAATGCATTTGTTATTACTTGCAGTCAAAATAAAAAAGTTGAAAAAATTATTAAAGCAAGGGCCAAAGAAGTAGGTGCAGAAATCATATGGAAAGAACCATTATCAATCAATCATGAACTTGGTTTAAAAGGAAATTTTCAAAAACAAAACGCAGCTGTAGCCATTGGAGTAATTGAAGCACTAAATTATTTAGGAATAACTGTTAAAGATTTTTCTATTAAAAAAGGACTTAAGAATACAAAATGGAGTGGGAGACTTGAAATAATTAACTGTTTTAATAAAAAAATACTTGTTGATTCTGCACATAATTACCCTGCGGCAAAAGCCCTTTCAGAAGAAAGGAAAACTTGGAATAATAATCAGGAAGGGATTTATTGGATTATTGGAGTCCAAATTCACAAAGATATTGTCTCAATGATAAAAGTTCTTATTAAAGAAAATGATCATATACTATTAGTTCCAGTTCCTAATCAAGAGAGTTGGACATTAGAAAATCTTTCTGATATTTATGACGTAAATAAATTAAATATAACAGAGTTTGAAAAAGTAGATCTTGCTTTTAACTATCTTATGGGACTTAAAAAATGGCCAAAATGTAACCCAGTGCTAACTGGCTCAATATTTTTAGTTGCAGAGTTTATTAAATTTGCAAGTAATCAAAATTTTTAAATATTAAACTCATCTTTTATTTCCCACCCTTCTAATTTGCCAGGATTTAATAACCCTTTAGGATCAAATCTTAATTTTGCTTTTACTTGATCAGAATCAATAACTCCTAATCCGCCTCCCTCAACAGTTAATACATGCGGATTAAAAATAATTGCTCCCAGTTTCTTGCAATTATCAATTATTTGGTTTAATTGATCTGAACTATGCCATTTAATTACTGGCAAAGCAGCTAATCTTGGGACTCCTTGCTGAGCAACTGCTTCAATATGCCAAAGAATACTCTTACCCCATTTTTCTCTCAAAGCATTAATTAATTCAAATTCCTTATCTAAAGGCAAAAGCATCTGTAAATATGTCCAATTTTTGTCCTTTGCACGCATATGAAGGGTTGTATGATTCCACACAACATCAGAGATTCCATTTGTTAATTTATCTTCTTCTCCAAGGAGAAAAGAATTAACTTCATATTTTTTACAAATTAATTCTATAGTTTTAATACCCCCAAGAGTTGATTGGAGCAAAATCTTGTGACTTTTAGATTTACATTTAAACCAGTTTGGCATTTGATCTACAATTTCCTTCTCAAGAATTGCACCAAGCTTCAAATCAATTGCGGCAATAGTACATTTTTTTAATATTTCGATTGTCTTATTTAACTCTTCACAGTCGATTACTATGGAGTACCACTTACGTTTTATATCAGTCGCAATCAATAATGAAGTAATAATTCCATTAGTTCCATAAGCATGATTTAAAGGTTCTGATTCTTGGGCATCAAATCTTAGTAATTTAGGCTGTTCATTTATCGTTATAGCTTCAAGACCTATGAGGTTCCCTGGATCTCTTAAAAAACCCCATCTAACAGATCCAATACCACCTGAGCCGCCTGCAATAAAACCTCCTATAGTCGCAGTTTTCCATGTACTTGGAAGCAACCTTAATTCTCTTCCATATTTTTCTAGTTCTTTATTTAAATCTCCCATTAAGCATCCAGATTGAACCTTTACGAAACCTGTCTCTGGATAAAATTCTTCTAATTTATTTAAACAATTCATTTGCATTACAATGCCTTTAAACAATGGGACGGCTTGTCCATAATTACCTGTACCTGAACCTCTTAAAGTAAGTGGAGTAGAAAATTTCCAACAAATTTCTGCTACTTTTTTTACAGCATTTTGATCAATAGGTCTTACTACCAAATCAGCAATACATCCATCTAGTCTCTTCTCGAGTATTGGGGAATAATTATAAAAGTCTTTTGAAAGCCTTTTTATATCAGAAGTACCTTCAATAATTTCTAAATTATCAATTTTTTTTAGTTTTTCTATTAATTTTGATTTACTAAATGACATTAATAATGTTTTTTTACTTAATAAATATAAAATAATTCATTACGTATACAATTCGCCGTTTATTAGGACTTCTCTTTTTAAATTACTTGAAAAAATATCCGCCCACTTTTCAGCATCTAAAAGTACAAAATCAGCAGGACATCCAATCTTAACCAAACCATCCCAATTTAAATTTAATAATCTACTTGGTGATAAAAGGATGGATGATAAAGTCAATCTTTCCCAAGGATTTAATTGAAGGATGGGCATTGCAAGAGAGATCAAATAAAAGGGATCATAATTACCAAATGGATACCATGGGTCTTGAACATTATCGCTACCGATAGAAACATCTACTAATGATTTTTGTAATTGCTTGATTGGGGCCACTGGCCTATTTAAAGCTGTACTTTTATCTTTACGATTGAGCAACCAGAAATTTGTAAGAGGCAACGCTATCACTTTTATATCTTTTTCTGCAATTTTTCTCCCTAGTTTAAGTATTTCATTATTATTTAGAGATAAAATACTACTTAAATGACTGCATGTTATTGGGACTTTAATATTTAATCTATCAATAGTTTCCAATAAAAGTTTAATACCTGCTCCTGGTTCAATAGTTGATTCATCTATGTGTAGATCGATTTCTAATTTATATTTATCTGCGAGTAAGAGGGTTTTAGAGATCAAGTATTTTATTTTTGTTTTATTCACAAAAGGGGGTACAAGAACTCCTCCTAAAATACCTTTTTCCTTAGAAAACTTTTCTGCCAATACCTCTCCATGAGGAGTATCCCAAAATTCTAATGGAGCTAATGCTACAAATTGCAATTTCAACTTAGAAGAATATTTTTTTTGGAGCTTAAAAAGCTCATCCCAAATATTTTTATCCTGTGTTTCGAAGGTATCAATATGACTTCTAATAGCTCTATAACCATTTTTAAGAGCTAGGTTAAGTGATCTTTCAGCTCTCTCTAAAACTTTATCGTTAGTCCTAGTTTTATGTTCTTCTAAATTTACTGATAATGCCTCTTTATAAGTTGATTTAAAATTAGGAAACTCTCCAAAAGTAAAAGATTTATCAAAATGTGAATGAGTTTCAACGAATCTTGGAAAAAGAATTTTTTTTGGTTTTTTATTTTCTATATTTACAGGCTTTAGTTCAGAAACAATCCCTTTTTCCCAGGCAACATATACAGAAGCTAAATTCTCACTATCTACCTTGAGATTATCAGTATTTTCTATTTCACAAAGGCTTCTTGGTATAAGAAACTCTGATTTTCCAGAATTACTCAAAATTTCATTTTTACGTAACTGATTTTATTTTAAAACATCAATAAAAATTATATAGAAATAAGAAAATACTTCAAAATCTTCTAAAAAATGCAAATAAGCATGAAATTTTACACGTAAGTTGTTAAATTTATAGATGTGAGGCGGGCGTCGCCAAGTGGTTAAGGCAGTGGCTTGTGGCGCCGCTATTCGGGGGTTCGAATCCCCTCGCTCGCCCTCAAAAATATAGATCCATAATTATTTAAATTATAATTTTTGATTAAACAAATCCCTTCAAAACTTTTAGCAACGTGCTAACAAAACCAATACAAGCAGAAAATAATTCATATAAAGATTCCTCTATTGGTAGTTATTGGATAACAACTTTTGGTTGCCAAATGAATAAGGCCGATTCCGAAAGGATGGCTGGAACTCTAGAAAAAATGGGATATTCAAAAGCTATTGACGAATTCAAAGCGGATTTAGTTTTATACAACACCTGCACAATAAGAGATAGTGCTCAGCAAAAGGTTTACAGTTTTTTAGGAAAGCAAGTCAAAAGAAAACACAATTCTCCAAAATTAAAATTAGTGGTAGCAGGTTGCCTCGCCCAACAAGAGGGTGAGTCTCTTTTAAGAAGAGTGCCTGAACTTGATTTAATAATGGGGCCTCAACACGTAAATAATCTTGAAAATCTTTTAGGAAGAGTTGACTCAGGAAATCAAGTTGTCGCTACTGAAGAAAACTTTATATCTGAAGATATTACCAATGCGAGAAGAGATAGTTCAATTTGTGGTTGGGTTAATATTATTTATGGATGCAATGAAAGATGCTCTTATTGCGTAGTCCCATCTGTCAGAGGGAAAGAACAATCAAGACATCCTCATGCAATCAAAAATGAAATAAAAACTTTAGCTCAAGAAAACTTTAAAGAGGTAACTCTTCTAGGTCAGAATATTGATGCCTATGGCAGAGATCTTCCTGGCACGAAAAAAGATGGAAGCAAAGAAAATACCCTCACAGATCTTCTTTATTTTATTCATGATGTTGAAGGAATAAAAAGAATAAGATTTGCTACTAGTCATCCAAGATATTTCTCAAAAAGACTTATTAAAGCATGTTATGAATTAGATAAAGTCTGTGAGCATTTTCATATCCCATTCCAAAGTGGAAATGATGAAATCCTGAGATTAATGGCAAGGGGTTATACAATCGAAAAATATAAAAGAATAATTGATAACATAAGATTATTAATGCCAGATGCATCAATTACTGCAGATGCAATAGTCGCTTTCCCTGGGGAAACAGAAAAACAATATAAAGATACATTAAAACTTATAGCTGAAATTGGTTTTGATCAAGTGATGACCGCGGCCTATTCTCCAAGACCTAATACACCTGCAGCAATATGGGATAATCAAATCCCTGAAGAAGTTAAAAAAGAAAGATTAAAAGAAATTAATGAACTTGTTGATACAACCTCTAGAAAAAGAAATCAAAGATATCTCAATAATATTGAAAATGTTTTAATAGAAGGTTTGAATCCAAAAAATACCTCTCAAATGATGGGCAGGACAAGAACAAATAGACTTACTTTTGTAGAAACCCCAAAAAAATTTGATTATAAATTTACATGTGGAGATGAACTTAATGTAAAAATAACGGAAGCGAGATCTTTTTCTTTAAGTGGTCAAATTTGTAAGTAATTTTTCTAAATGGCAGAAAAAGAGAAAAAATGTATAGGAATAATTTTTGGAGGTTACTCAAATGAACATTATGTATCTATATCGTCCGCCAAGACAGTTTTTAAAGCTCTAATTTCCAAGATAAACAAAAAACTATTTAGTGTTAAAGCTTTTTATATAAATAAGTATGGAGTTTGGTTTGATAACAAACAATCTCTAAAGATATTAAGAGAAAATAGTAGTAATAATACAATCGAAAAATATCAAGTATTGCATAAGGAGGAAATTAACTTTTTAAACAATATTCAATTCCAAGAAATTGATATATGGTTTCCCTTATTACATGGTTCAAATGGAGAAGACGGCGCAATTCATGGATTATTAAAATTCACCCAAAAACCTTTGGTTGGTGGTGGAATTTTAGGTTCTGCTATTGCAATGGATAAAATATTGATGAAAAAGATATTTTCACAATTAGCCATCCCACAAGTAAACTACATAGCTATCCAAAATGAAGATCTAAGCGATGAGAATGTTAAAAATAATTTATCAATTAAAATTATTGAAAAATTAAAATTACCAGTTTTTGTAAAACCTGCTAATTCTGGCTCTTCACTTGGCATTTCTAAGGCAAATAATAAATCAGAAATAATTAAAGCCTTACAAACGGCTTGGGAAATAGACTCAAGAATTATTGTTGAAGAAGGTTTAAATGTTAGAGAACTTGAATGCGGAATAATAGGTAATTTAAAACTTTCTACATCTGAAATTGGAGAAGTTTCCTATTCCACAGATTGGTATGACTATAATTCAAAATATTCCATGGATAATAAAATAATTATTCCAGCTAATATTAATTCTCAAATCTCTGATAAAATTAAAGAAATAGCTGTCAGAAGTTGTAAAGCATTAAATATCTACGGTTTTGCAAGGGTAGATTTCTTTTTAGAAAAGATTTCAAATAAAATCTACTTAAATGAAATAAATACAATCCCTGGCTTCACTAGTAAAAGTATGTTTCCCATGCTTTGGAATGCCTCAGGTTTAAATATTGATCAACTTGTGGCTAAACTAATTGATATATCCTTAGATTTGTAGATTAAATTCAAATGTTGCATGGACTGCTTTGGTTACCATTACTATTAATCTTCGTTCTTTTGACTGCTCTTGGTTGGTTAGAAAGAAGAAGGCAGAATCTGTTTAGGAATTGGGCTTATGGTTCTGAAATTTGCAAGTTAGATAGTTCTGGCGCTGCCTTATTAAAAGATGGCGAATTAAAATGGAGTGCTTTTGAAGCTGGAATATTTGAAGAAAAAGATAGCTTCAAAATCAAAACACTTGAATTAGTAGAATTAATGGCTCTTACCTCTGGCGAAGCACCTTTAACTAATGAATCTCAAGGTAAGTGTCGGCTTAGGCTTGTAGGGAATGGAAAAGAAATGGATGTTCCATTTTCAGATGCAGAGAGAGCTAGAGAATGGATGGATCAATTAATGGAAAAGGCTAGATGTGATTTGTGAATGATCAAAAATTAATCAAAAGAAGAAGGTCTTTTTTATTAATTACCTTCTTACTGTTAACAACTTTTTTAACATCTAAAATTTTTAAGAAAGTAAATTACCAAGACATATCGATTTATGGGAGCCAATTAATTTCTATTGAGGATATAGTTGCAAATTCATCTATTGATTTACCAACTCCATTGATATTTATCAAAACAAAATACGCTGAAAAAGAATTAAAAAAAAATTTATATCTTAAAAACGTCTCTGTATATAGACAAATACTTCCTTTTGGTTTGAAAATTCTGATTAAAACAAGAACACCAATAGCTCATGCGGAGAAGATTCTTAATGGGGAAAGGATAACTGGTTATCTTGATGAAGATGGTTTTTTTATAAATGAAAAATATTCAGATAAAAAAATTATAAAAAAATTATCGAGTAGAGTTTCTGGATGGAAAGAAAACTTTCGAGAGACATCATCAAAAATTTTAAATTTTCAAAAAAAAAGTGAAGTTGAATTCCTTAAAATAAATTTTTCAACCAATGGTTTTTTGACTTTAGAAGAAAAAAGTTTAAGAACAATATTGTTAGGGTTTAATCCAAAAATAATCGAAACCCAATTACAAATTATTAGTGACATCAAAATGCAATTAGAAGAAGAAAATATTTTAGAAAAAATAGATAATATTGACCTAACTGACCCAAACAATCCAAAAATAAAAGTGTTCAAACCCTAATAATTGAAAACAAATTTCATATAAGTTTTTTTGATTAGTACAGTGTTTATAGGGGTTTTGCTAGTTAACTCAAATTTTAACAAGTTAATATTTAAGGACTTTCGTCAAGAAAATCATACATATCAGCTTAGTGAGTTCATAATGCACCCATTACTAGTATTTGATTTTATTTAGAGATGAGCTTCGGAAACAATCCAAACTTTGATCAATCAAAAGACATCCTTCCAAGTCAGAATGCCAAAATTGAAGTGATTGGTGTTGGAGGCGGTGGAAGTAATGCTGTAAACAGGATGATTAATAGTGATCTTGAAGGCGTTTCATTCAGAGTTCTCAATACTGATGCACAAGCGTTATTACAGTCTTCAGCAGAAAGAAGAGTACAGCTAGGTCAAAACTTAACAAGAGGTCTTGGAGCAGGAGGTAATCCAAGTATCGGTCAAAAAGCTGCTGAGGAGTCTAAGGATGAACTTCAACAAACATTAGAGGGTTCTGATTTAGTCTTTATTGCCGCAGGCATGGGTGGAGGAACTGGCACAGGAGCGGCTCCAGTAGTTGCAGAGGTTGCCAAACAAAGTGGGGCTTTAACTGTTGGGATAGTAACTAAGCCATTTTCTTTTGAAGGTAAAAGAAGAATGCGCCAAGCAGAAGAAGGGATTGCAAGATTAGCTGAAAATGTTGATACACTAATTGTTATTCCAAATGATCGCTTAAAAGACGTAATTGCGGGAGCTCCTCTTCAAGAAGCATTCAGAAATGCTGACGACGTTTTAAGAATGGGCGTTAAAGGTATAAGTGATATTATTATGTGTCCTGGATTAGTCAATGTTGATTTCGCAGATGTAAGATCTGTTATGACTGAGGCGGGAACCGCTTTACTTGGTATAGGTATTGGTTCTGGGAGATCGAGAGCATTAGAAGCTGCTCAAGCAGCCATGAATAGCCCTTTATTAGAGGCCGCGAGAATTGATGGAGCCAAAGGTTGTGTAATTAATATTACCGGCGGGAAAGATATGACTTTGGAAGATATGACTTCAGCTTCAGAAATTATTTATGATGTTGTAGATCAGGAAGCAAACATAATAGTAGGTGCAGTTATAGATGAATCAATGGAAGGAGAGATTCAAGTTACAGTAATTGCGACTGGATTCGAAACCAATCAACCATTAAAGCAACAAAGAATAAAAAATAGATTATCAAACCAGCCTCTTTATAATATTTCTGAAAACAAAGATACAGGAGCAAATATTCCAGAGTTTTTAAGATTAAGGCAGAATAAAAAAGATATAGAATAATCCTAGAGTTAAGTGACCCGGTTATCTCGCCTGCCTCAAGCATCCCTTGTGGCTGCTACCTTCCGATCCTGACCAGGTTTGGGCGTTAAAACCGCGAAAGGCCGAGTCAAAACAATACTAGCAATTTTTAATAAAAAAAGATACAGCTGTTATGTTGCCTTCAGAACTGATTAAATATAAAAAAAATTCTCAAAAGATTATTGCCCTAACGGCATGGGACTCTATTTCAGGTTCTCTAGCCGAGCAATCAGGAGCAGATATCGTTCTGGTAGGGGACTCTTTAGCAATGGTGTGTTTAGGATACAAATCTACCTTGCCTGTTACGTTAGAAAATATGATTCATCATACAAATGCAGTTTCAAGAGGGTTTATAAAAGAGATAGAAGAACAGTCACTATTAATTTGTGATATGCCTTTTCTCACTTATCAATGCGGAGAAGATAAAGCGGTCGAATATGCAGGGAAAATAATTAAGAATACATATGCAAAAGGGGTAAAAGTCGAGGGTGCTGCTCCAGAAGTACAAAATGTTATTTCAAGGTTAATAAGGATGGGAATTCCAGTAATGGGACATTTAGGACTTACTCCACAGAGCTATTTAAATATGGGATTAAGACAGCAAGGGAATAATTCAGAAAGTCACCTAAGAATTAAGAGAGATGCCTTGTCACTAGAAAAATTAGGATGCTTTTCTATAGTTTTAGAACATATTCCAGAATTACTTGCCAAAGAAATTCAAGCTGATTTAGAAATCCCAACAATAGGTATAGGAGCTGGCAATTTTTGTGATGGTCAAGTAAGGGTTACAGCAGATCTATTAGGGTTAAATGATAAGCAACCTCCATTTTGCAAACCAATTATCGATGGGAAAAAATATTTTGGTGAAAAACTAAAAGAATGGGTAACCTCCGAAAGGCTTAGCTAACTTTTTCCCACCATCTAAACATTGAAACAAGAATTGGATTGCTTAATTCCATCCCTTTTGGATCACTCAAAAAAAATCTATTTCCTCTTTTAATCAAGTGTCCACTTTCTATGAATCTATCCCATTCTTTTAAAAGAATTTTTAGAGATATTTTAGACTTTTTATCATCCCAATTTTGTTCATTTATTAATTTATAAATATTAATACCCTCTTTAAGTCGCATTCCTAACATGATTTTCTCATCTAATTCTTTATAAATATTTTCTTGGTTAAGTAGTGAAGGATCCAATTTAATTTCGCATTGCTCAGTTACCCATTTTTTATAATCTTTACTAATTCTTGGTCTCGTGAACTTTTCCCCCCAAGGAGAACTAGTAGAACCTTGACCAAAACTCCACCAACCTAAGCCACTCCAATAAACTCTATTATGTCTTGATTGATGCCCAGGGAGAGAGTAGTTCGAAATTTCATATCTTGAATAACCTGATTTTTTTAAAATAGAATTTGTTATCTCACTATTTTTAAAAGATTCATCATCATTGGGTAAAGATAACTTACCTAAATCAACTAATTTCTTAAAAACTGTTCCACTTTCAATAGTTAAATCATAAATGGATATGTGTGGAGGGCGAAAACTCAAAGACTTTTCTAAGTCTTCTTGCCATTGTTCAAAACCACTACTCGGTAAATTTTGAATTAAATCTAAACTCCAACTTTTGATAAGACCAACTTCATATGCTCTCTTTAACCAAAAACAAGACTTTTCAATATCCTGCCTGGAATGTCTTCTTCCCGCCTGATCAAGTATCTGATTATTAAAACTTTGAGCACCAAGACTGAATCTATTTATTCCAGCCTTGATAAAGCCATGAAGATCTTCTTCATTAAAACTAGCGGGATCGACTTCCATTGTAATTTCTGCGCCATAATCGATTCTGTAATTTTCCCTAAATAGATTTATTAAATCGTTAATCTGCAAGGGATTTAAAATTGAAGGGGTTCCTCCACCGATATAAATTGTTGAAAGAGGAGATTTATGTTTAATTGACAATATTTCTTTGTTTAAAAAGTTTAAATATTCTTTTACAGTTTTACTTCCATTGCCATTTAAACTTTCAATTTTATTGCCTAAAGGTATAACTGCAAAATCACAATAGAAGCATCTTCTGTGGCAAAAAGGGATATGTACATAAGCACTTCTTGGAAACTTTTTCATAATATAATTAAATATCTAAGCTTAAAAAAACTAGAGAGGAGTATTAAAAATAAAATTTTTATTTACTCAATTAAAAAATCCTAGTAGATTAGATACATGACAGATATCTTAGTACTAATTTTATTTGTATTGTCTGGAGCAGCATCAGGATGGCTTGGGGTTGATCTTTTACCAGTAGACATACTTAAACAAGTCTCAAATGTAGAAGGATTTAGGATTGTATTAGCAATAATAGGATTTTTTATTGGATTAGCAGCAGGCTTTGTATTTTTACAGCTTAGAAAAACATTCCTTGATCAAATACGTACTATGCCTACTGATTTGCTCATAAGTAGATCCGTAGGGTTAATTTTGGGATTACTTGTAGCGAATCTACTCCTTGCTCCAATACTGTTAATTCCATTTCCCAGGGAAGTGTTTTTTGCAAAACCACTAGCTGCTATTCTTAGTAATTTTTTCTTTGGGGCACTTGGTTATAAATTAGCTGATACTCATGGCAGAACATTGTTGAGACTTTTTAACCCAAATAATACTGATGCATATTTAGTTAATGAAGGAATACTTCCAGCCGCAAGCCCAAAAATTCTTGATACTAGTGTAATTATAGATGGCAGAATAAATGGTTTATTAAGCTGCGGCTTGCTTGAGGGGCAATTAATCGTAGCCCAAAGTGTAATTGATGAGCTACAAACCTTGGCTGACTCAAGTAGTAATGAAAAAAGAGCTAAAGGAAGAAGAGGCCTTAAATTATTGAAAGAACTAAGAGAATTATATGGAAGAAGACTTGTAATAAACCCAACAAAGTATGAGGGTAATGGAGTAGATGAAAAACTACTTAGAATTACTGAGGATATGGCAGGGACTTTACTTACGGCAGATTATAATCTCTCTCAGATTGCAGAAGTTAAAGAATTAAAAGTTATGAATTTGAGCGATTTAGTTATTGCTTTAAGGCCAGAAGTACAACCTGGAGAATCACTTAATATTAAAATAGTCAGAGAAGGTAAGGAAAAAATGCAAGGAATTGGATATTTAGATGATGGCACGATGGTTGTTATTGATGATGCGAAGAAATTTGTTGGAGAAAGATTGGACATAGTTATTACTGGAGCATTACAAACACCCACAGGAAGAATGGTATTTGGAAAACTGATAAATAATACTGAGTCAAACAAATCTTTTAAATCTCCAGCGACACAGGGCTAAATCTAGCTAGAATTAAATCAGTATTTATTTTGTGGAACATATGACAGTATCTGCTCCTTATTACGGCGAAAATACCGCTATGAGGACTCCACCTCCAGATCTACCTTCTCTTCTACTAAAGGAAAGAATTGTATATCTAGGATTGCCCTTATTTTCAGATGATGATGCCAAAAGGCAATTAGGAATGGATGTTACTGAGCTTATTATTGCTCAATTACTTTATCTGGAATTTGATGATCCAGATAAACCTATTTACTTTTATATCAATTCAACAGGTACTAGTTGGTATACAGGAGATGCAGTTGGCTTTGAAACAGAAGCTTTCGCAATTTGCGATACCATTAACTACATCAAACCACCTATTCATACAATTTGTATTGGACAAGCGATGGGAACAGCTGCAGTTATCCTTTCTTCTGGGACAAAAGGGCACAGAGCAGCCCTTCCTCATGCTTCAATTGTTCTTCATCAACCTATCAGCGGGGCACGAGGGCAAGCAACTGATATCCAAATCAGAGCAGAAGAGGTATTAAAAAATAAAAAATCTATGCTCGAAATTTTATCACGTAATACTGGTAAAAGTA
>QCTB01000011.1 GCA_003209055.1 Prochlorococcus sp. AG-670-O13 | reverse complement strand
TACAAAATGAACTGAACATCCAGTAATCTTGGATCTATTTAAAATTGCTTCTTTAATTGCATTATTACCTTTAAAAGATGGAAGTAAAGAGGGATGAATATTTATTATTTTATTCTTAAATGCATTAACAAATTTAGAAGACATAATTTTCATCCAACCAGCCATTACAACAAGTTCTATATCATAATTATTTAAAGTATTAATTATTTCATCCTCAAAAACTTCTTTATTATCATAATCGGCATTTTTAATAACCTTGTATGTAATATTAGACCTCTCAGCTCTTAATATACATCCAGCATCAGGTTTGTTTGTAATTAAAACTCTAATATCAATATCAAAATTATTACCTTTAGAAAGGTCTATCAATTCCTGAAAATTGGAGCCTTCACCTGAAGCTAAAATCGCAATTCTCAATTTTGGTGAAAATTTCCTAAGTTTAGAAAATGAGGGTGAGATTAAATATTCGAATGACTTATCCAAAATCTAATATTTTTACTTGAATAATAAATGAGATATAAATAAATAAAACCCTTAATAGTATTTATTTAAATTCACAAACATTATTATCTAAAAATAATATAACTAAATAAATTGAAATGATTAGTATTGACCTGCAATAAACTAGATATAATTAACAAATATAAGAAAAAAACAAAAATATAAAATGAATAACGATTTTAATAGTTGGGAAAAATATTGCAAATACCTTTGGTTTGATAAAAGATTAAGTATTTGGTTAGACATTAGTAAAATAAATTTCACCAATGATCAAATTTTAACTCTGGAAGAAAAATTTATTAAAGTTTTTTCATCTATTAAGGAGTTAGAAGCTGGCGCGATTTCAAATATTGATGAAAAAAGACAAGTAGGACACTATTGGTTAAGAAATCCCTCTGTAGCGCCCAATAATCTTATTAAGGAAGAGATTAATAATGATATTATTAATATCTCAGAATTTGGTGCAAATATATTAAACGGAAAAATTAGAAATAATAATAATCATATTTATACTGATGTTCTTTGGATTGGTATTGGAGGAAGCGGTTTAGGCCCGTTATTAATAACTGAAGCATTACAAAGGAATACAGTTGGTTTAAATTTTTCGTACATAGATAATATTGATCCTTTTTTAATAAGCGAAAAATTAGATGAGTTATCAAATAAATTATCTACAACATTATTCGTGGTTGTAAGTAAGTCTGGTGGAACGCCTGAGCCAAAAATAGCAATGAATATAATTAAGAAGCATGTAGAAAATAATAATCTTGAATGGAACTCAAACGCAATAGCTATCACAATGAAAGATAGTCAATTATTTAAAAAAGCAAAATCAGAGAATTGGTTAAAAATATTTAATCTACCTGATTGGGTTGGTGGTAGAACTAGTATTACAAGTTCAGTTGGCTTGCTCCCTTTAGCTCTTATAAATCAAGATATATCAGAATTTATTAATGGTGCAGCAATAATGGATGAAATAACTCGTATATCCAATATTAAAGAAAATCCTGCAGCTTTATTATCATCCGCTTGGTTTTTCTCTGGTAGTGGATTAGGTAAAAGAGATATGGTCGTATTACCTTACAGGGATAGGTTACAAGTATTTAGTAAATATCTTCAACAGCTAGTTATGGAATCACTAGGAAAAAAATTCAATAGGAAAGGAGAAATTGTTCATCAAGGTATATCTGTTTTTGGTAATAAAGGTTCTACTGATCAACATGCATATGTTCAACAGTTAAGAGATGGTATTGATAATTTCTTCTGCATTTTCATCGAATTATTAGACTCTCCTGATACTAAAAACTATTTTGAATCCGAAAATCCTAAAGAATTTTTATCAGGCTTTTTACAAGGAACAAGATCAGCACTCTCAAATGAAAATAGACAGAGCATCACAATTACTTTAGATAAATTAAATTGTTTAACTCTTGGAGCATTAATTGCATTATTTGAGAGAGCAGTTTCATTTTATGCAGAATTAATAGATATAAATGCATATGATCAGCCTGGAGTTGAAGCAGGGAAAAAAGCAGCTGCAGAAATTATTGAATATCAACAAAAAGTTACTAAAATATTAAATACTGGCGATGAATTATCTATAAGTGAAATCACTTCTCTCGTAAGCAGTTCTTCATTTGAACCGATTTTTTTCATAATTCGTCAAATGTGTTATGCCAATGACGATTTTCTTATTAAAGGAGATTGGTCTAACCCGAATACAATTCTCATAAAAAAAATAGTTAAAGTTTAGACGACAATATTTATAATTTTTCCTTTTACAATTATTATTTTTCTAATTGTCTTATGATCAATCCATTTTTTTACATTAGGCCTAGTTAATGTATACTTTTTAATTTCATCATCAGAACTATCAATTCCAATATTTATTTTATCTCTTACTTTTCCATTAATTTGTATAACTAATTCATAACTGTCCTCCTTTAAAGCTTCAGCACTAAACAATGGCCATTTTTCTAAATGCACAGATTTTGAATTTCCTATTATGTGCCAAATTTCATCAGCAATATGGGGTGCAAATGGAGCTAATAAAATACAAAATTTTTCAAGAGCATCTTTTCTTAATCCATTATTAACATGATAAAGATTAGAGGATAATGAATTATAAAACTTCATTAATTCAGATATTGCAGTATTAAATTGATTATTTTTAATATCATTAGTAATTTCTTTTATAGCTATATTTAAAGACTTTAATAAAAAAGTTTCATTTGTTTGATCACAATCAATTTCAGATTCAGAATATTCACTACTTGCATATTCTATAAAAAGTTTCCAAATCCTACATAAAAATCTATATTGTCCTTCGACATCAGAGTCTCCCCATTCAAGATCCTTTTCGGGTGGTGCTTTAAATAATATAAACATTCTTGCTGTATCAGCACCATATTTTTTTATTACAGTTTCAGGATCAATACCGTTATATTTAGATTTAGACATTTTTTCAAAAAGCACTTCCAGACTTGAATTGTCATTAGGATCTTTTGGATTTGTAAAATCTTTAATCTCAGATGGGGAAACATATTTTCCAGTTAATACGTTTTTATATGCTGCAGATTGAACCATTCCTTGCGTTAATAACTTTTTAAATGGTTCATCAATATCAAAAAGATTGCTATCTCTAAGTGCTTTGGTAAGAAATCTTGCATAAAGTAAATGTAGAATTGCATGTTCTACACCTCCTACATATTGATCAACTGGTAACCATTTATTTACCTTTTCTTTTTCGAATGGTTTAGTTAAGCATTTTGATGAAGGATACCGTAAAAAATACCATGATGAGCACATAAAGGTGTCCATAGTATCTGTTTCTCTAGTAGCTAAATTTCCGCAGTTTGGACATTTCGTATTTATCCAGCCTTTATTACTTCCGAGAGAGTTAATTTTATTAGAAGTAATTTTAATTTCATTTGGAAGTATGACTGGAATATCATCTTTTTTTACTGGAACTGAACCACACTTAGAACATTTAATAATTGGAATTGGACAACCCCAATATCTTTGCCTTGAAATTAACCAATCTCTTAAACGATATTGAATTTTATTTTCTGCCCATCCATTTATTTCTCCATATTCCTTAATTTGTTTTTTGGCATCATTATTACTTAATCCATTAAAATCTCCAGAATTAACAATAAAACCATCTTCAGTAAAAGCAGTTTCTAACTTACTATTGGTGTCTTCTTTATGCTTAATTATTACTTGCTTTATATTAATAGAGTATATTTTGGCAAATTCAAAATCTCTTTGATCATGAGCTGGAACACCCATCACAGCACCAGTTCCATATTCATCTAGAACATAACTACCTATCCAAATGGGTATTTCCTCAGAATTAATAGGATTTATAGCTTTAAATTTTGTTGGTATACCAATCTTTTTTTTATCTTTATCATGAGTTTCTTTTAAATAGATTTTTAATTTTTCAATTTCTCTTAAAGTGTTATTATCAGTTATCTTTTTAATTAAGGGATGGTTTACAGATATTGCTAAATAGGTAACCCCAAATAAAGTATCAGGCCTAGTAGTGAAAACATTTATTTTTTCATTTTCATATAGATCAATTCTGAAGTTTATATTTGCTCCAGTTGACTTTCCTATCCAATTTTCTTGCATTATTTTCACTCTTTCAGGCCAATAATTCAATTTATCTAAATCTTTTAATAACTCATCAGCATAATTAGTTATTTTAAGAAACCATTGTTTTAAAAGTTTCTTTTCAACTATTGCTCCAGATCTCCATGATTTGCCTTCTGAATCAACTTGTTCATTCGCTAATACAGTTTTATCAATAGGATCCCAATTAACTTCAGACTCCTTTTGATAAATTAGACCAGCCTTATGTAACTCTAAAAATAAATATTGTGTCCACACATAATAATTTTCATCGCAGGTTGCAAATTCTCTATCCCAATCAACTGAGAGACCTAGTAATTTCAATTGAGATTTCATATGCGTGATATTTTGCTTCGTCCAAATATTAGGATTTATACCTCTTTCTATTGCTGCATTTTCAGCAGGCAATCCAAAGGCATCCCAACCCATAGGGTGTAAAACGGCTTTACCTTGAAATCTTTGAAATCTTGCTATTAAATCAGTTATTACATAATTACGAACATGACCCATGTGAAGATTACCTGAAGGGTAAGGAAACATGGATAAGGCGTAAAATTTATTTTTTTTACTTGTAGATTCATCTGTTTTATATAAATCATCCTTGGCCCAAACCTTTTGCCATTTTTTTTCTACTTCAAATGGATTGTATAAGTTTTTTGTACTATCACATGTATTTTCAGAAGTAATCACTTATTTATTCTTTAATAAAATATTATTTTAATATTCATTCTATAAAAAGAAATAGATTATTAAAAACTTTAATTTATAATTAAATTTTCTTAGATATGTAAAAAATTAAATGAAAAATATTATTTTTGAAAAATATCAGGGAAATGGTAATGATTTTATAATTATAGATTCAAGAAATAATGATATATTCAACAATTTCAAATCAAAAAAAATTTTTAATATTAAAAAATTATGTGATAGACAATTTGGTATCGGTGGGGATGGTGTAATTTTTATTAAAGAACCTGATGGTAATAATTATGCAAAAATGATTATTTATAATTCTGATGGTTCTGAAGCCCAAATGTGTGGAAATGGAATAAGGTGTTTAATTGAATATGTACATAAATCAAATAAAGAAACCATTAAATCCTCTGAATATAGGATTGAAACAAAATCTGGGCTAAAGATAGCACGATATAATGATGGAGAAATTACAGTAAAAATGGGGAAACCCATATTAGATACTCATCAAATTCCAACAACTATAGATAAAAAGCATAATAATCTTCCATCATATCTTTTCAAAGAATTAAATTTTGAACAACAAGGCTATGCCGTTGGAATGGGTAATCCTCATTTAATATTTTTTATTAAAGATATTAATAAAATTTCACTTTCATTATTAGGTCCTATTTTTGAAAATAATAAATTATTTCCTGAAAAAACAAATGTACACTTTTCACAAATAATAGATAGAGATAATATTAAAGTTCGAGTATGGGAGAGAGGGGCTGGTCCTACACTAGCTTGTGGAACTGGCGCTTGCGCAGTTCATGTAGCAGCATATAAACTTGGATTATGTAATTCCGAGACCACGATAAATTTACCAGGTGGCAATTTAAAAATTAATTGGTCAAGATTAGAAGAAGAGATATTAATGAAAGGTTATGCAAAAAAGGTTTTTTCTGGAAAATATATTTTAAAATAAATGCCTAAAAACTTTATTTATCTTGATAATGCTGCTACTACTCCATTGTCTAAAAATGTATTAAATAAAATTAATTCAACATATAAGAAATATTGGAGTAATACATCATCAACTTATAAGTATGGTATTAAATGTTCAATATATTTAGAAAAAATAAGACTTAAAATAGCAGAAAAGTTTAATACGGAACCAGAAGATATAATTTTTACATCAGGCTCTTCAGAGTCTACATCAATAGTTTTTAATAATTTAATTGATAAGTATAAAACTGGAAGAGTTGTAATTTCAAATGTTGAACATCAAGCTACAATTATTTCAGCAAATAAGCTCAAAAGAAAAGGCTGGGAAATATATAAATGGAAAGTTAATAAAGATGGAATGATAGATATATCAAATATTGACCAAATTATAAATAACAATACTACTCTTGTTTCACTTATTTGGGGCCAGAGTGAAATAGGAACCTTACAACCAGTTCAATTTGTAGGAAATAAATGTAATAAGATGGATATTTTATTTCATATTGATGGAACTCAGATACTAAGTAATGGAATTTTTAATTGGAAAGATCTTAATTGCGATCTATTAAGTTTATCAGCGCACAAATTTGGAGGACCAAAAGGTATTGGCATACTTTTAACTAATTTCAAATCAAGATTATTGCTAAAAAATAGTGATATCTCTCTTACTCAAGAATATTCTATTAGGCAAGGCACAACAGCACTTCCATTAATAGCAGGCATGTATGAATCAATAAAAAATATTAGTGGCAGAATTAAATTAAATGACCTTAATATAGAGTTTGAAAAAAATAAAACTTCCTTGCTAAAAGAATATTTTATTAATAAAATAGCAAAAATTCCAAATATTAAACTTACAGGTAGCTTTTCACATAGACTTCCAAATCATATTTCTTTTATTTTGTTTAATAAGAAATTTTTACCTATAAGAGCTTATAAGGTTATAAATTATATGTCTGATAATGATATTGCAATAAGTAGTGGTAGTGCATGTTCGAGTTCTTCAGGAAAACCTAGTGCAACACTTGAAAAAATGGGATATAATATTAATCAACTTAATTCAAATATTCGTGTTAGTTTAGGTTCTATGAATAAAAAATCTGATATAGATAAACTAGTAAAACTAATTCAAAATTGTATTAAAAAATTCTAATGAATAAGAATTATGTGCTTCCAAAAGATCTTAATGAAGCCTTAAAAAATCTTGAATATTCAATTATTTCTAGCTTAAAACTTTCTAATAAAAAATTTGTAATTGAATTTAATTTCGAGGGACTAAAATTTAATAAAATTGCTATAACTATTTATAAGATTCTCGCTAATTATTTTAATAACAACAAGATTAATAAAAATGTATTTATAACTTATTCTGATCCAGGAGCGGTTGCTTTAGCACAGAGAGATTACTCAAATATTAGAGAAAATATTTTTACATTCAAAGGTTTTAATGAATCCCATTATATTGAAGATAATGACTCAATCTTAATTTCTATACTTCCGCAACCTTACGATTTTGATTCCTTTGAGCCAATGTGCGATAAATTTAAAGGTCTACATTTCACGTTAAATCCTAAATTTGAGGATGCTAATATTGGAATAGGCAGCGTAATAAGAGAGAGAAGAAAAAAATTTGTAAATACATGGCAAAATATATACTTTCTCCAACCAATAAATAATGGTGCCTTAATGCACGCTTATCCAAATAATTGGTTACTATTTAAAGAAATTAATAAAAGATATTTATTTAAAAAAGAATTTGAAAAGAAACCAGATAATGAAACTATCTTTGTAAATCTGTAGTTAAGAATGTGATAAAGAAACATTATATTATTGGCTTTATTCTTATTAACCTAGTTACTTTTCCATTATTAATAAGATATTTATTAATTAAACAAAAAAGTAATTTTATTAATAATATATATTTTAATTTTCCAGGAATAATTAGCAATAAAAAAAAATGTATAAATTATGATGAATTATTAATCAATACTCTGGATAAAACATTTAGCGTATCAATAATTAACGAAAACGGCTCAGTAATAAGTTCATATAATGAAGATATTTTAAGAATACCAGCTTCTAATTTAAAATTGTTTTCAACCGCATATGTATTAAGTAAATATAAATTATCAAAGAATTTTAAAACATCTCTTTATAGAGACGGTATTAATAATTATTATTTAGTAGGACAAGGAGATCCAGATCTTAATTATTCAGATATTTATAAATTACTCTCTAGTATTCCTGAAAATAAAATTATTAATCTTAATATATTAGAAATAGATCCTAAATATTATTGGCCAAAAGGATGGACAAGTTGGGATAAACAATACGACTATGGAGCAGCTATTACATCATTAGCGTTAAATAGTAATGAGAATAAATACGAAAATATAAGTTATTTAAAAAGCAGGATTGAGAAATATATGTTTAATAAGTTCCCGAATTCTTCAATAAATGTAAAAATTATAGATAATTCAGAAAAGTTTTATATCAAATCATCTAGTGAATTAGATTCAATCAGATCAAATCCATTAATTTCTTTAATAACGCTAGCTAATTCTGAAAGTCATAATTTCACTGCTGAATCATTATTTAAAAATGCCTCAAATACTTGGAATGATAATAATTACTTTAAATTGAAGAATTGGTTAAAAAACAGAGGTTTTAATGTTGATATTTCAACTATTGCTGATGCAAGTGGCCTCTCAAGAAATAATGAAGTAACCACTAAATTAATATCGCAATTTTTGAACAAAATGAGATATTCAAATAATTTTAGTACCTACCAATCATCGTTATCAATTATTGGTATAAGAGGTACCTTGTCTAATAGATTCAAAGACACAGAATTACAGGGGAAATTCTTTGGAAAAACAGGAACCTTATCAAATGTATTTGCTTTATCAGGTTATCTCTATAAAGATAAAAAGCCTCTTATTATTAGTATTATTCAAAATTCAGAAAATATAGATAAAACAAAGACATTTAATTTATTAAAAAATATTTATAAATTGGAAAAATGTATTTAACCATTTTTAAAATAATTTTTTAAATCTCGTTCCACGGATTCAGGAACCATATGTTTTATTTCTCCCCCAAATTTAGCAACTTCTTTAACCAAGGAACTACTTAGAAAACTAAAGTTTGTATTTGTTGATAGAAAAATTGTTTCTATTTTACTGTTAAGAGATTTGTTGGTATGGGCTATTTGAAGTTCATACTCAAAATCACTCATAGCTCTTAACCCTCTTAATATGAGGTTTGCATTAACCTCCTTTGCACAATCTACTGTAAGACCTTCGTATGAAATAACATCAATATTTGGGAGATGAGAAATGGCTTTATTTATTTGAATAATACGTCTACTAAGATCAAAAGTTGGATTTTTACTTGTATTTTCTAAAACTGCAACTACTACATTTCCGAATAATTTTTCTGCTCTTTGTATTAAATCTAGATGTCCATTTGTTAAAGGATCAAATGTTCCTGGGTAAAGTATTTTCATAATTTAATTATGATTGAATAAAATAATTAGTTAAAATAAAATAATAAATTAAATTAATTATGACATTAAATCTTGAAGCAAAAAAAATCTTATTAAGAAAAATTCCACATGGATTATTTATTTGCGGAGTAAAGAATGAAGAGACAAATGAAGTTAATGGTTTTACAGCTAGCTGGGTTACACAAGGATCATTTGCACCTCCTTTAGTTGTTATGGCAGTTAGGGCAGAAGGATCTAGTCATGAAATAATTAAAAATACAGGAAAATTTTCATTAAATGTTTTAAAAAGTGATCAAAAAGATTTAGCTGCTGTTTTTTTCAAACCTCAAAAAGCCCTTGGTGGAAGATTTGAATCTGTAGAGTTTAATTTAGGAGAATTCGGCTTGCCAATATTAGTTGATAGTGTAGGCGGTGTGGAATGTAAGGTTGTAGGCAATATTGTATATGGTGATCATACTGTTTTTGTTGGTGAAGTCTTATCTGCATATCTAAATAATGATGTTGACTCTTTAAATCTAAATAGCACAGGATGGAATTATGGAGGTTAGACACTATTTATGAATAATCCATCTGGAAAAGTATTAGAAAAAAAATATAATTTTAAAATTGAATATAAACTTATAAATAATAAGACATTATTAAAGTCAAGACTATCTGAAATACCCAAGTTATCTGGATGTTATTTATTTAAGGACATAGATAATAATTTACTCTATATAGGAAAATCGAAAACACTAAGAAATAGGGTAAGTAGTTACTTTAATAATTATGCTGATTTATCTCCTAGATTAAGTTTGATGGTCAGACAGATAACGGAAATTGAAATTATAGTTACAGATAGCGAGCATGAAGCACTAAATTTAGAATCTAATTTAATAAAAGCTAATAAGCCATATTTCAATATTTTATTAAAAGATGATAAGAAATATCCATATCTTTGTATTACATGGAGTGAACAATATCCAAGAATATTTATAACTAGAAAAAGAAGAAATAGAAATAATTTAGATAGATATTACGGACCATATGTTGATGTTGGATTATTAAGAAGAACTCTATTCATTATAAAAAAAATATTTCCTCTAAGACAAAGACCTCGTCCAGTGTACAAAGATAAAACATGTTTAAATTATTCAATTGGTAGATGCCCAGGTGTATGTCAGGAAATTATATCTTCAGAAGATTACAAAAAAACAATGAAGCAAGTATCTATGATTTTTCAAGGAAGGAATGATGATCTAGAAAATTTTTTAGAAAGAAAAATGAATCTTCTTTCGGAAGAATTGCAGTTTGAAAGTGCAGCCAAAATAAGAGATCAAATAGTAGGTTTAAGATTACTTACAGAATCTCAAAAAATATCGATTCCTGATTCATCAATAAATAGAGATATATTTGGAATTGTTTGTGAAAGAAATATAGCTAGTATTCAAATTTTTCAAATGAGATCTGGAAAATTAATTGGAAGGATTGGTTATACCCAAAAAATTAATAATAAAGATCAGAGTGAAATACTGCAACGAGTTTTAGAAGAACATTATATTAATGTTGAAGGTGTTGAAATACCATCAGAAATCCTATTGCAATTTAATCTTCCAAAACAAAAAACTATTCAAGACTGGTTAAGCGAATTAAGAGAAAAAAAAGTTAAGTTTACGATACCAAAAAGAAATAAAAAATTAGAAACTATTGAAATGGTTTTAAAAAATGCAAAATTAGAATTAGATAGGATCTTAAATGGTATACAAGATAATGAATCAGCAATTGAGGATTTAACTCAAATACTTGAATTAAATAATCAGCCTAAAAGAATAGAAGGTTATGACATTAGTCATATACAAGGAACAGACCCTGTAGCCTCACAAGTAGTTTTTATTGATGGTATTCCATCAAAACAAGATTATAGAAAATACAAGATTAAAGATCCCAATGTATTTATAGGACATAGTGATGACTTTGCCTCAATTTATGAAGTCATTTATAGAAGATTTAAAAAATGGTCAAGATTTAAAATTGAAGGTGGAGACTTTAGTTCTTTACATGACAAAAAAAATAGTAAGTTAGAATATGATCTATTAACTGATTGGCCAAATTTAATAATGATTGATGGAGGGAAAGGACAATTAAATGCAGCTTTAAAAGCATTAAAAGATTTAAATTTACATGAAGAAGTAACTATATGTTCATTAGCTAAAAAAAATGAAGAAATATTTATACCTGGTTTATCAAAATCACTGGACACAGATCAAAATCAAAAAGGTGTTCTTCTACTACGTAGAGTAAGAGATGAAGCACATAGATTTGCATTATCATTTCACAGGAATAAACGTTCAAATCGAATGAATAGATCGCAATTATCTCAAATACCAGGATTAGGACCTTCAAGAATTAAAGATTTACTTGAGCATTTTAATTCCATAGATGCTATTAGAATTGCAAGCAAAGAGGAATTATCAAATGTTAAAGGCCTTGGTATACATTCAGCAAATGATATTTATAATTACTTTCATGAGTTATAAATATTGATTAATATTTATAAATTTAAAATTATTGGGTATTAAATAAGAATTTATATTAGAAATATATAAAGAATGATATTTTACTAATTTGTCATCAGAAGCTTATTTATGGTTTAAGTCTCTTCACATCATTGGAGTAATCGTATGGTTCTCCGGACTTTTTTATTTAGTAAGGCTTTTTATATATCATGAAGAGTCAAGGTCAATGAAAGATGATTTGAAAATAGCTTTTAACGATCAATATTCTTTGATGGAAAAAAGGCTAGCAAATATAATTACTACTCCTGGAATGATATTGGCCTTGAGTATGGCTATGTGTTTAATAATTAAGAACCCTGGATGGCTAAATGAAAGATGGCTCCAAATTAAAATTTTCTTTGTTTTAGGCTTAGTAATCTATCATTTTTACTGCTATAAAATAATGTATTCATTGCAAAATGGTACCTCAAAAATATCAGCTAAAAATCTTAGATTATTAAATGAACTTCCTACCTTATTATTATTTATAATTGTACTTTTAGTTATTTTTAAAAATAATTTTCCCACTAGCATTGCTACATGGAGTGTGTTTGGATTAATAGTATTTATGCTTATATCTATTCAGTTATATGCAAAAATCAGAAAGAAAAATGAAGAGTCTTTAAAAAATGGATAAGGAAGATTTAGTAAAAATAACAACAAATATAAACAAGAATAGCTGTCCTGAACATATAAACTTTCATTGTCATACCAAATTTAGCGATGGTAGTTTAGAACCAGAAGAATTATTAGACCAGGTTTTTTTTAATAAACTAAAACTAATTTCAATAACAGATCATCACACCATCGAAGCACATGATTTTATTGAACAAAATAATATTCTAGAAAAATATCCTAAAAACTCATTTAAACTCATTCCTGGAATAGAAATTAACTGTTTACTTCTAGGATGCTTGGTACATATAGTTGGTTTAGGAATAAATATTAAAAGTGAATATTTAACTCCTTATATACAAGGAGAGTCTCCAATAGGAAATAATTTAAACATCAAGTCCGTTACTAATGCAATTAGATTAGCAGGAGGTTTATCATTTTTAGCTCATCCAGCAAGATACAGGATACCTTTTTATAAATTAATTCCTGAGGCAAATAAACAAGGAGTAGATGGAATTGAAGTATGGTATGACTATGAACTAAAGGTAAGATGGAAAGCCAGTAGCTTTATATGTACAGAAATAAATAAATTAACAGAAAGTTTAAAAATGCTTAAATCATGTGGAACAGACAGTCATGGATATTCATTATTAGGAAGATAAACTAGAAATCATCTTTTTCAATTTTGGCATCAGTCATATTTACGATTTTCTTTAAATTATCTAATATTTCTGGAGTGTAATCATTCCACATTTTTCTATTAATAATCTCAATAAACCTCTGAGATAAATCTCTTAAAGCCCATGGATTATTCTCAATGAAAAAAGTTTTGAGATTATCGTCACAAATCCATGAGTTATAAATTTGGGTATAACACCAATCAGATACAAGTTCAGTAGTGGCATCATAAGCATACAAATAATCAAGTGTTGCAGAAAACTCAAAGGCACCTTTATAGCCGTTTTCTTTCATTCCATCAATCCATTTTGGATTAAGAACTCTAGTTCTAACAACTTTATTAATTTCATAACTTAATTTATTAATTTTAGATAAACGAAATTTTGATAAATCACCGTGATAAATCTCTGGGAATTTACCTCTTAATTTTTTTATTGCAGATGATATTCCTCCTTGAAATTGATAATAGTCATCTGAATCTAAAATGTCATGTTCTTTATTATCTTGATTATGAATAACTAATTGAATATTTTTGAGTACATTTTCTAATTCTTTTTTATTTTCGATAGGTTCATTAGTATCAGAATATATCCATTTACTCCAATTTAAATATGATTCAGCAAAATCATTATTATTATCCCAACTAGAATTAGAAATTAATTCTTGTAAACCAGCACCGTATGAGCCTGGAGCAGAACCAAAAATTCGATTCAAAGATTTATTATTTTTAAAAGACTCTAAAATAGGATTTAAATTAAAATCTTCATCAAGATTAGAAACTAAGGTAATTGCTTTATGAGTTAAAGATATTAATTGAGGAAATGCATCTCTAAACATCCCCGAAATTCGCAAAGTGACATCAACTCTGGGCCTATTAAGAATAGATAATGGAATTATTTCTAAATCAATAACTCTTCTAGAAGGACCATCCCAAATTGGTTTTACCCCTAATAAATATAATATTTGACAAATATCTTCACCCCCATTTCTCATGGTAGAGGTGGCCCATACAGAAATTGCAATCTTTTTAAGGTCTTCCCCATTATCTTGTTTATATAAATCAATTATTTGCGAAGCAGATTGACTACCAACAATCCAAGCTGATTCAGTAGGTAAACCTCTTGAATCAATAGAATAAAAATTTTTACCAGTAGGTAGCACTTCTGTTTTTCCCCTTGTAGGAGCTCCTGATGGTCCACTATTTACATAATGTCCTTTTAATGAATTTATAAATGCAAACTTCTCATTTACATAAGATTGAACAATAGGATCTTTGATTTCTCTTTTAAGTATGGAAAAATATTCATTATGTTTTTTATCTTCACTAAACAATACTAAAAACTTTTTATTTTCTAATAATTCAATATTATTTATGATTAAATTATCCTTATAAAAAAAATAATATATAAGATATTTTGCTTGATATTCTAAAAATTCTAAAGCTCTTCTAAAATTAAAAATATTATTATTCGAATAATAACTAAAGATTTTTTTATCTTTATCACTGAGAATTTGATCATAATTATTAGTCCATGGTTCTAAATCTAAATCTAAATTTGATGCAATGTATTGTATTAGACCTATCCGTTTAGAAGAAGGCACTCTTGAAATACTTAATATCAAATTAATTTCATCTATATACTTTTGTCTACTACCAAAAGTATGAAGACCCGTTCTGATTTGTGATTCTTTTAATTCACATAAATATGAGTCAATTTCTTCAATTTTATTAGAATCATTTAAAAATATAATGTCTTTGAAATCATTTCTTATAATTTCTAATAAAGAATTTTCAATAATATTTATACGATTAGAATTTAATAACTTTGCTTCATAATATTCGTCTAGAGTTTGTTCTAAGATAGATAGTTTTCCATATAATTCAGATCTATCTAAAGGAGGTGTTAGATGATCAATAATTGTCGCATGAGTTCTTCTTTTTGCTTGAGAGCCTTCTCCTGGATCATTAACTATAAATGGATATATATTAGGAATAGCTGGACAGACAATACTTGGGAAACATTCATCGCTAAGTCCTATAGATTTACCTGGCAACCATTCAACAGTTCCATGTTTTCCAACATTAATAATTGCATTAGATTCATATTTATTCTCAAGCCAATGGTATTGCGCTAAATATCTATGGGGAGGTGGGAGATCAGGAGAATGTATATCCTTATTAGATTCTGTATCATATCCTCTTTGAGGTTGAATTAATACACATATTTTTCCAAATGAAATACCATTAATTGAAAAACCACTATCTTCTAAATCAACAGCTTTAGATGGATCACCCCATCTTTCAACTATAAGATTTTTAGGTTTTTTGCTTAATTGGTTCCAAAATTTTAAGTAATCCTTTAATGATAAAAAATCTAAAGGTTTGTTATTTTGTGACTCAATATCGTTTGTTCTGGCTTTTATAATTAAAGACATTAGTTCCGAAGTATTTTTAGGTAATTCTCCAGGTCCAAGATCATAACCCTCATCTTTTAACCAATAAAGAATATTAAGTATTGACTTAGGTGTATTTAAACCAACACCATTTCCAATTCTTCCATTTTTAACGGGATAATTAGCGATTACTAGTGAAATTTTTTTTTCAAAATTGCATAAATTAGACAGTTTCACATAATTTTTTGCAAGTTTTGCAATCCATTTAATATTTTCGATGTCAACCTTATAACTCGTTATATAAGTACACAAGGTTTTATCAGTAGATATAACTTCCTTAAATGCTGAAGGTTTAGTAGTAATACGACCATCAAATTCTGGAATTATTACTTGCATTAATAAATCGGTTGGATTCATTCCTGTTGATGAATTCATCCAATCCTCTCTTGATTTATTACAAGATAGTATTTGTAAAATTGGTAGATTTAATGATCTAAATATATTAAAGGTTTCTTCATCTGTTTCATAGGAGGTATTAAGTGAAGAAGAAAATGATGTTGTTGTAATTAATAATTTTATATCTTCTTTTTTAAAGAGATTAATCAATTCTTGTTGAATTTCTATATCTTTTAAAGTAGATATAAAAACTGTTTTTGGTGATAAACCTTTAAAACGAAGGTGAGATATTAATTGTTTTGATAATTCAATTTCGTTTGCTAAAAATAAGGATTTATAAGAGATTATTCCAACTTTAGGGCCCTTTTCATTTTTCCAATCATATAAATAGGGATCTGGATATGAAACGCATGAGATATATTTATTTGGAATATTAGTATCATTAGCAAAAAGATAATTTAAACAATAAAGAAATCTTCTGTAATTTTCCTTACCACCTGACCTAAGTAATTTTGTAATTTTTATTGAAGTTTCCAAATTTATACTGCTTATTTCGTTTAGAGATATATCCTCCTCTTCTACACCAGAAAGTATTAGTAAGGTTCTATTAATATTTGATTCTTGCCATTTAATTAAATTTTCAATACCATAACTCCAAGTACCTTTATCACCAAATAATCTTAGAACTACAACCTTTGCAAAATTTATTGTTTTTGTAAAATAATTATCAATTTGCGCAAATGTATTAAGGTTAGAAATTTCTAATGCTCTTATATTATTTTTAAAAAAATTAAATTCTTTATCATCAATCAAATCTGAAATTATATTTATATCTGCTTTAACACTTGTTATAAATATAAAATCTGCTTTAGGTTGTTCGATTAAATCACCATTATTCTTTTCATTTCCTGCAATATTTAATATCCTATGCATTTATATATATAAATAAGGTTTACAATAGCTAAGTAGCTTAAAACAATTTTAACTCATTTAAATTAATTAAATATGCATGAATTTCTTCCATATGCCTGGTTCGAAGGTAAATGTATTCCATTTAAAGATGCAAAAATATCCATAGCTACACATGCACTACATTATGGAACTGCAGCATTTGGTGGAATGCGAGCAATACCAAATCCATCTAACAAAGAGGAATTCCTTTTATTTAGAACGGATAAACATATTAAAAGATTATCTCAAAGTTCAAAACTGCTTTTGAACGAAATATCGGAAGAATATATCTTTAATGCTTTAGAAGAAGTTATAAAAAGAAACAAGCCTTTAAAGCCAATTTATATCAGACCCTTTGTTTATACAAGCGATTTAGGTATAGCACCAAGGCTCCATAATATAGAAACTGATTTCTTTATTTATTGTCTTGAACTTGGCGATTATTTATCTCCTGATGGGGTTTCATGTAGGATGAGTAGTTGGACTAGACAAGAAGATAGATCACTACCATTAAGAGGAAAAATAAGCGGAGCCTATATTACAAGTTCACTAGCTAAAACAGAAGCTAGTTTATCAGGGTTTGATGAGGCCTTATTATTAAATTCAAGTGGAAAGGTAAGTGAAGCTAGTGGAATGAACTTATTTATTGCAAGAAACGGAGAATTAATAACTCCTGGGGTTGATCAAGACATATTAGAGGGAATAACAAGAGCTAGCGTTATTGAGTTAGCAAAATCATTTGGGATTAACGTAATTGAAAGGCCTGTAGATAAAACAGAATTATTTATTGCAGATGAAGTTTTTCTAACAGGTACTGCAGCAAAAATTACCCCAGTAAAAAAAATAGAATCAACACAATTAAATGTTGATCGTCCAATAATGAATAAGTTGAAAAATAAACTTATAGAAATAACAGAAGGCCGATCTCGAGACTATGATGATTGGATAACAAGAATAAATATTAATTAGTTGAATTAATTGTCCAACATGAATTCATTTAGAGAATATTTAAATAGAAAAGATAAGCCCATAATAATATTTGATGGAGGAACTGGTACTTCATTTCAGAACCTAAATCTAACTGCAAAACACTTTGGAGGTAGTGAGTTAGAGGGATGTAATGAAAATTTAGTTTTATCTTCTCCAAATCTTGTTGAACAAGTACATAATTCATTTCTTAAAGCTGGCTGTCATGTAATTGAAACCAATACATTTGGAGCTTCATCTATTGTTTTGGACGAATATAGTATTTCTAAAAAAGCTTATGAAATTAATAAAAAAGCTGCCGAGATAGCAAAGAAATGTGCGAATTTATATACTTCAGATAATTACCCTAGATTTGTAGCTGGATCAATAGGTCCAACAACAAAGTTGCCAACATTAGGTCATATAGATTTTGATATTTTAAAAGATTCATATAAAGAACAGATAAAAGGTCTCATTGATGGAGGGATTGATCTTCTGTTAATAGAAACCTGCCAAGATGTTTTACAGATCAAATCAGCATTATTTGCTTCACGAGAAGTTATTAAAAGTAAGAATATTGATTTACCAATAATGATATCCATAACAATGGAAACAACAGGCTCTATGCTCGTCGGATCAGATATAGCTTCAGCATTAACAATAATAGAACCATTTAATATTGATATTTTGGGACTAAATTGTGCAACTGGTCCAGTTCAAATGAAAGAACATATTAAGTATCTAGCAGAAAATTCACCATTTGCAATTAGTTGCATACCTAATGCAGGTTTACCTGAAAATATTGGAGGTGTTGCTCATTACAAATTAACTCCATTAGAGTTAAAAATGCAGTTGATGAATTTTATCTATGATTACAATGTTCAACTAATTGGCGGGTGCTGTGGAACTACACCTGAACACATAAAATATTTAGCATCAATAATTAGAGAAATAGATGATAATAAAACAATCGACAAGAGTAACTCAACTTTAAAAAATAATTTTATTCCATCGGCATCATCTATTTATAATTCAGTTCCATATAAACAAGATAATTCTATATTGATAGTTGGAGAGCGTTTGAATGCCAGTGGTTCAAAAAAAGTTAGGGAATTATTAAATAAAGATGACTGGGATGGATTAGTCTCTATTGCTAAGCAACAACAAAAGGAAAATGCTCACATCCTTGATGTGAATGTTGATTATGTTGGAAGAGATGGTGTAAAAGATATGAAAGAGATTACCTCAAGATTAGTAACAAACATAAATCTGCCCTTAATGATAGATTCAACTGAAGCAGATAAAATGGAAAGTGGATTAAAGTCAGTTGGTGGAAAATGCATAATAAATTCAACTAATTACGAAGACGGTAATGACAGATTTAATCAGGTCTTAAATCTTGCTTTAGATTACGGTTCTGGAATAGTTATTGGAACTATCGATGAGGATGGAATGGCCAGAACATCAGAAAAAAAATATAGTATTGCTAAAAGGGCCTTAGAAAAGACAAGAAAAAGCAACCTTGCAGATTATGAAGTATTTTTCGATCCTCTAGCTTTGCCAATATCAACAGGAATTGAAGAAGACCGGTTGAATGCAAAAGAAACCATTAAAGCAATTGAAAAAATTAGAAATAACTTTCCAGATATTCATATTATTTTGGGAATTTCTAATATAAGTTTTGGACTTTCACCTTTATCGAGAATTAACCTCAATTCAATTTTTCTCGATGAATGCATTAAAGCAGGATTAGATTCCGCTATTATCGCACCAAACAAAATATTACCTCTCTCCAAAATTTCTAATGAGACAAAGAAATTATGTTTGGATTTAATTTATGACAAAAGATTATTTGAGAATGATATTTGTATTTATGATCCATTAGTTGAACTTACAAAAACATTCCAAGATTTATCAATCAGTGACTTTAAAAAGGCTTCTATTTCTGATAAAAAGATAAGTTTAGAGGAAAAACTAAAAAATCACATTGTAGATGGAGAAAAAATAGGCTTAGAAGATCAATTGAATGAAGCTCTAAAAAAATATAAACCTCTCGAAATAATAAACACATTTTTATTAGATGGTATGAAAGTAGTTGGAGAATTATTTGGATCCGGACAAATGCAATTGCCTTTTGTATTGCAATCAGCAGAAACTATGAAATTTGCTGTATCAGTACTAGAACCTCATATGGAAACAGTTGATGAAACAATTTCTAATGGAAAATTATTAATAGCAACCGTTAAAGGAGATGTTCATGATATTGGCAAGAATTTAGTAGATATAATACTCTCAAATAACGGTTTTGATGTTATAAACCTTGGAATTAAGCAAGATGTTTCAGCAATTATAGAAGCACAAAAAAAACATAATGCGGACTGCATCGCTATGAGTGGTTTACTAGTAAAATCTACGGCTTTTATGAAAGATAATTTAGAAGCATTTAATAATGCTGAAATAAATATACCAGTGATTCTTGGAGGAGCAGCATTAACTCCCAAATTCGTTAACGAAGATTGTAGTCAAATATATAAAGGAAAAATTCTTTACGGTAAAGATGCTTTTACAGATTTGGCATTTATGAATGAATATATGGATAGTAAAAAAAAGGGTAACTGGACTAATGAAAACGGTTTTATTAATAACGAAAATATTAATATTAAATTAGCTTCTCCAAAATCTTCTGATAAAGATGAAAATATAAATAAAAAAATTAATAATATTGAAAATATAAAAAAAATTGATAATTTTGATAGATCCAATTTTGTAGAAGAAGAGGATCCAATAAAAGCCCCTTTCCTTGGAACAAGAGTTCTTGAAAATAATGATATAGATTTTGATAAATTATTTTTTTATTTAGATAAGAAAGCTTTATTCAGTGGTCAATGGCAGATAAAAAAAAGCAAAGGACAATCAGTAGATGAATATAATCAATATTTAGATTCATATGCAAATCCTTTACTTGAAAAATGGACAGATATTATTTTAAATAAAGGATTAATTTCACCTAAAGCTGTTTATGGATACTTTAATTGTGGCAGAAACAAAAATAGTATTTACCTTTTTGATGATAAATTCAATAAAAAAATCTCACAATTTAATTTTCCAAGGCAAAAATCAGGAAATAAACTTTGTATAGCTGATTTTTACTGTGATCTTAAAAATAATGAACCGATAGATATATTTCCAATGCAAGCAGTAACGATGGGAGCAATTGCTAGCGAATATTCTCAAGAATTATTTAAAGACGACAAATATAGTGACTACTTATTATTTCATGGTTTAACAGTACAATTAGCAGAAGCTCTAGCTGAATACGTTCATTCATTAGTAAGAATTGAATGTGGATTTAAAAGAGATGAACCTACTATTAATCGTGAAATATTAGCTCAAAAATATAGGGGAGCCAGATATTCATTTGGTTACCCAGCATGCCCAAATGTTTCAGATTCAAACATTCAGTTATCATTATTAGATGCAAAAAGAATTAATCTAACAATGGATGAATCAGAACAATTACATCCTGAGCAAAGTACTACTGCTATTATTTCTCTTCATTCAAAAGCTAAATACTTTAGTGCATAAATAAATTCTTAATTATCTTCAAGATATTCAATTATTTCTTCTTGTAATTCATCCATAATTTCATTATCACTTAAATCAATGCCTTCACCAGCGGCATCCTGAAGCAATTCCAAATAATATGATGCCCCATCACTTGATAGGAATTCTATTGCAGATGTTTCATCGCTTTCTTTAAAAGCCTCATTTAATGATTTAAATGCTATGTTTTCAGTAAAGTCCCAATCCATATTGAAATAAACCTTATTAAAATTATTACCTCTTCACCCCCCATATTCGTCAAGCTTTCTTAAAAAATGCGAGTATTTATTATTAATTAATTTAAAAGCAATGAATAACAAAATTCAAGAAAAAAAAGAACATTTAAATGTCTTAGGGCAGAAACTTGATGTTTGTAGTTGTAAACCATTAACCGGTTGGTACCGAGATGGATTTTGTAAATATGATTCAAATGATGGAGGAAATCATTCTATATGCTGTGTAATGGATGATAATTTCTTGAAATATAGCAAGTCACAGGGTAATGATTTAATCACACCTATGCCTATGTATTCCTTTCCAGGGCTCAAGGATGGAGATCATTGGTGTATTTGTTTAGATAGGTGGAGACAGGCATTGTTTGATGGCTTAGCACCTATGGTTATATTAGAATCTACAAATATTGTAGTTTTAGAATCTGTATCATTAGAAAAACTAAAAGAATATCAATTTAATAAAAATTAATTCTAAAATTATAATTTTTTTTAAAATAGTAGTGATAATTTTTTTTAATTTCTAAATGAGAAGTGAAAGATATTGGAAAAGAGCTTTAGAGCAAACAAATATATCTATTAACGAAAATAGTTTATACCCCCTAGAAACTGAAGTAGTAACAAGTGATTACTATGATTGTAATGATTTTATAATTAGAAAATTAGATATAACAAAATTCAAGAAAAAGATATGTTACGGGCCAAAACAAAATCCATTTAACCCATGGGAAAAAATACTAGAAATTGAGAGAATTGGAAATAGTCATCAATTAATATTAAATAAATATCCTGTACAAAAAGGTCACATCTTACTTATAACAAACAGCTGGAAACCCCAAAATGGATGGTTAGATATTGAAGATTGGGTAGCTATCCAAAAGGTAAATAAAGACACAAGTGGCTTATGGTTTTTTAATAGTTCACCAATAGCAGGCGCAAGTCAACCACATAGACATATCCAACTTTTAAGAAGATCCTATGGAGAAAAAAATTGTCCAAGAGAGAAGTGGTTCTTAAATTTTAAAATTGATAAAGATAATGATTCTAAACTAAAAAAAAGCATCGTAGTTTCTGACTTTAACTTCCTAGAAAATTCAACATCTTTATATAATTTATACTTAGAATTAACAAGAAAAATTGGATTGGGGGACCCTATTAATGATGAGAAGCCAAAATTTCCATATAATATTTTAATAACAAATAAATGGATAGCAATTATAAAAAGAAGGTTTGATCATAAATATGGATTTAGCGTAAATGGCTTAGGTTTTGCAGGATATTTACTAATAACGGAAAAATCAAATATTAAGTATTTAAAAAAGTTTGGACCAGAAAAACTTCTTGAAAATTTTGTATAAATATAAATTGGTAGTTTCTATTTGTCCCTTTCTATTTGATTTTCTAGAACTTCAATAGATGCAGTAACGGAAGCAATTTTGGTTTCAAGAGAATCTTTAATGAAATTAAGCATTTCTAATTTCTTGTTTTGATAAAATGATTTTTTTTCTTTTGAAGATTTAAAATTACAGTAAAACATTTTTTTTTATATTGATTATATGATTTATTTTTTATTAGAGTTGATTTATAAAAATTTAGATTCTGATTTAAAGACAATATCTTTATTTATACTTATATATTATTAATACAAATAAAAATTTTGTTCTATTATAAAAAAAAATTGTTTAATTGAGTATTTCTGAGAATTCAAATACTAAAAGGATTTCAATTGATTTGCCAGAAGAATTAATTTCTAGGTTTGATCAATTAAGAAAAGAATGGGGTTTTAGAGCAAGAGGTCCTGTTATAGAAAAGTTACTTAGAGAACTCCTTCAAGAAGAAGACTTAATTCCTAAAAATCAACAACAATCTATAGACTATAGCGGAAAGGATAATATAAATGATTATTCAAACTTTGATGAAAAAAGCGCGTTAGTACTAATCAAATCTGATAAGAAAGAGAGAATTAGTGAAGAAACTAAAGAAAAAATTCCATTAAGAAACAAAAAAGTTGTTGAAAAATCAAACTTAAATATAAACCTACCAAATTTTGTTGGTCAAAAAGTAAAAAATTTAAGACGAAGTATAAATATTGAAAAGACAGAGGATAAGATTAATGATATTCAAATAAATACAATTAATGAAAAAGATTTAATAAAATGTCGAATTGAGATAATTAGTCATTGGAAAAACCTTTATGGAACAATTCCGAGTAAAAATATAATTGAAGCATCCATGGATTGGTTCTGTATAGATATCTGGCCAAATATTGATGGAACTGAACAATTACCATTCACATGGAGTGCGGCTAACAAATTAATGTCAGAATTATGCCCATTTTGGATAAAACAAACTCCTTCTTTAGAGTTAGTAATTTTAATAATAGGAGTATTAGAAGACCCATTTGCAACGACTGATTTAATAAATAGAGTGCCTACATTAGTAAGAAGATTTGTAAGCAGGTTTAAAAGAATAAATAGAGGTAATTCATTTGAAGCATTGGATTCAACAATGACAGTTCATGGTGCTCTTAAATTATTAAAGTTATCAACAGCAGCAGGATCTGCACATACATTAAATAAAATTAGAGAAGCATATAAAATTAAAGCATTAGAAACACATCCAGATGCAGGAGGATCAACGGATGAAATGAGGAAATTAAACGATGCATATCAATTACTCAAGGGCATGTACAGGAAATAATATCATTAGTACTATATGAGACTTATATTAAGTCTACTAAATAGTCTTATATAAGACTTAAAAGACAATATTTTAGTAAAGTAATACTTTAAGTTTTTTTAGTATCTCAGAATAGAGAATGGCAAAACTCTTAATATGAGTACATTGAATCCAATATTAGACTAGAAATAAGATAGATTTCTTATAATTTATTTATAGCTTATGGTAGCGTTATTAGTTTTATGATTCTAATACAAGACTCATTATGAGTCTTTAAATGAATCTCAAATAAGAAGGGATATACAACTAGGGAGACATTTAGAGTCCATGATTTGTCCAAAAAAGATTTGTATATTTAAATGAATTGGTATATCAAGGTTTACACGCTTTAAGTACTGCTTTAAAGACAGTACTACTGGTCCTGAAGCTTTTGCAAAGCGGTTCTCTTCTCAATACTTGGTACATCACTTAACCCATTTGCATCAAACCAAGGAGCGCTTGCCCAATCAAAGCCTTCTCCAAATGTATTGTCAGGTGAAGTTATATACCAATGACAAGAGGTGTCAGGCACATCCACTGCACATTTAGACCAATCATCGGACCATTGAGGTACTTGTACCCAAAGGACTGATGAAATAATAAGTGAGAGAATATTTAGCATGAGTTTTATTATATACGATGATTTAGATTTATAAGGATATTACATGTATCATATAAGAATTAGAATTAGACTATAAAAGAGTCTCAGTTAAGAACCTTAATACTAATCATCTTAATTTTGTTAAGAATTTTTCTTCTATTGCATCTACAATACCTTCATGAATATTAGTTATGTCTGAATCTAATAATGTTTTTTCAGAATCTCTATAAGATAATCTAAACGTATAGCTTATGAATTCTTTACCAAAATTATTATCATCATAAACATCAATTAAATTAACATCTTCCAATAGTTTTTTCCCAGATTTCTTTATTTGTGAAACTATCTCACTTACTAAATATTTTTTATTAAATATAAAATTTATATCTCGCTCCATTTTTGGAACAGTTGGATATTGTCTATAAACTGGTATCCATTTATTTTTTCTAGTACTTGCTTTCAATATATTATTTATTTTTAAACTAAATAAATATAATTTTTTTAATGCCTTTTTTTCAGAAATTAATTTTGGGTGAATTTCTCCAAAATATCCAACTTCATTACCTTCAGTAAATAAAATAGAAGTCTTACCTGGATGAAGAAAATCTATCGTTTTAGTAGGTTTATCTTCAATACTTAAATTTAATATTTTTAATGCTTCCTTTAACTTCCCTCTTGCCTCGTAATAAGTCAAATGATTACCTTTACTTGTGTCTAACCATTTTTCAAATTTATTGTTACCAAATATTGCTCCGCTCAAGATTTCCTCTTGAGATAAATTAGGTTTTTTATGAAATATATTTCCGACTTCAAATATCCAGCAATAATCAGATCCTGACTTAATGTTTTGATTACATATTCTTATGTGTTCTTGCCAAATATTATCTCTTAAACAACTAGTTTCAAGTAATAATGGATTTGAAATCTTGATTAAATCATCATTACTATCTGGTACAAGAGAATATGACAATACTTCGTTAAAACCATTATCTATAAATCCAGTTTTTAGCTTCCTTAAAGCTAGTTGAGATAAAGAAAGCTTTCCTGGTTTTATGGGATTTGGCAAACTTAAATCAAACATGTCATAACCTATTAATCTTGCAATTTCCTCTATCAAATCTATTTCTCGTAATAAATCTTGTGAACGGTTGGGAATAACTTCTACATCCCATCCATAATTTTTATTGATTACAGTACAACCTATTAACTTTAATTTCTCTGTTATTTCAGTATCTGATAAATTTCTTTTTTCATTTTGACAACTTATATTTAAATTATCATTTCTTATTACCATTGGACCAAGAAGTTTATGGATTCTTTCTCTCCTTAAAGGTATTAATATTTCTTTATTAGATACCTCTATGGATGAATTTATTATTGGATTCGAAAAATCAAAGTATTCTTCCAGAATATTAATCGCACGCCTTACTGAATCTAATGTATTTTTGTAAGAAATTCCTTTTTCAAATCTACTACTAGATTCTGTTCTAATTCCTATTTCCTTTGATGATTTTCTTATAGTAGTAGGATTAAAGACAGCTCCCTCAAGATAAATTGAGGAAGTATGGTCGTTTACAGCTGTGTCTAAACCACCAATTACACCAGCAATAGCAACTGGCATATCGTCACAAGCTACTACAGTAATATTTTCATTTAAATTATAATTCTCGCCATTTAAACACATAAGACTCTCGCCATTATTAGCTTTTCTAACCGAGAAATCATCAGGTAAAGCCTCTCTACCAATTAAATTGCTTAACTTATCTTTATCAAATGCATGTAAAGGTTGCCCCTGTTCTAAAAGAATATAATTTGTTATGTCTACCAAAAAGTTAATAGATTTAATTCCTGATTTTTCTAAGCGATCTTTTAGCCATTGTGGCGATAATTTCTTACTATTAACAGAGTCGATATGAGTAATTGAATAAAGACAATTTTTTGTAATAGCTTCTGGACAGAGCTTAAATTTTTGATAAACATTAATGTCATATATTGTATTTAATTCTGGAAAATTTAATGTGGTTTCCAAAAGAGCAGATATTTCTCTAGCTATGCCAACGACTGACATTCCATCAGGTCTATTTGCAGTAATAGCTAAATCATATACGTAATCATTCAAATCAAGTAATGAAGCGGCTGAAGTACCTAATTTATGTTTTAGAGCAAACTCTTCACTAATAATAGCAATGCCATCACTAGTTTCCTCAATTCCTAATTCATGTAGTGAACATATCATACCTTCACTAATAACTCCTCTTATTTCACTTCTCTTGATCTTTAAATTTATTGCATTTAAAAAGGTACCGATAGTAGCAACATAGACATATATATTAGGTTTAACATTATTAGCTCCACAAATTATTTGTAGAGGATTAGAATTACCAACATCAACACTGCATATAGATAATTTATCAGAGTTCTCATGTTTGACTACCGATAAAACTTTCCCCAGAACAATACCTTTAACGTTTTCAGAGCAATCAATAAGAGACTCAACTTCGAAACCACCTATTGAGAGTTTTTCAGATAAATCCTCTGGTGTAGTATTGATGTCTACAAGAGATTTTAACCAATTTTGAGAAACCTTCATTTATTATTTTTGTCTAATGATACTAAAAGAAAAGTAAATATATGCAAAATAGTTTCTTGAAGCTGTACAATAGAAAATTATACATTAGCTACTAATCAAAATGGCGAAAAAAGGTACAAGAGTTGTAGTAACCTTAGAATGTACTGAAGCTAGGACAAGTTCAGAACCAAGAAGATCTAATGGTATTTCAAGATATACAACTGAAAAGAACAAAAGGAATACAACAGAAAGATTAGAACTTAAAAAGTTTAATCCTCATCTAAATAAGATGACTATTCATAAAGAAATCAAATAAAGGAAAATGCCAAATTCAATTTTTAAAAAGCAACTATCGCCAATCAAACCCGGTGACCCAATAGATTATAAAGACGTTGAACTTCTTAAAAAATTTATAACAGAGAGAGGTAAAATATTACCTAGACGAATGACAGGATTAACATCCAAACAACAAAGAGATCTTACATTGGCTGTTAAAAGAGCAAGAATTGTTGCTTTATTGCCATTTGTTAATCCCGAAGGATGAATTCAAACAATAGTTAATCAAAATAGTATTTGAAAGATTTAACTAATTTAAAAACTTTTATAATTGATTCTAAAGATCCAAAAGAAGTAGATGATGCCTTTTCATTGGAGTTGTTTAATGGAAGTATAAAAAAACTATGGATACATATTAGTAATCCATGCAAATTATTTTTATTAGATTCAAAAATCGATATTGATGCTAGAAATAAAAATAGCAGTTTATATTTAATTGATCAATATATTCCGATGTTGCCTCCTGAAATAATTGAAGAGGCGAATTTAAATCAAAATAAAGTATCAGATACAATAAGTGCTTCAATCATATTTAATGATAATGGATCAGTTAACAAATATGAAATAATAGAAGCAAAAATAAAACCTAAATATCAATTAACATATGAGGATGCAGAAGAAATTATTGATTTAGAACCTAAAGAGGAATTTGAATTAATTGAAATAAAAAAATTATTGCTAAATAGTTTTAATTATCGCAAAACGCAAGGTGCAATAACTTTTGATATGCCTGGTTATAAAATTTATATTAATAATGGAAAGGTAGAGATTAATAATATACAAAAAAGCATTTCACAAGTAATTGTATCTGAAGCAATGATCTTAATGGGTTATGTTACTAGTTTATATTTATTTGCTAATAATATAGCTACTCCATACAGAACTCATAAAATCAATTGTGATGCAGCAGATATATTAGAAAAATATAAAGATAGTGAAATAAAATATTCAATATTAAAGCAATATATGGGTAAAAGTTACATTACTACTAAGCCAAATAAACATGAATCATTAGGTCTTACTAAGTATACACAATGTACTTCACCACTAAGAAGATACCTAGACTTAATAGTGCAAAGACAAGTATTAAATAAAATTACAAATATAGAACTATTAAATCTAAATAGGATTAATGATATTATAGATTTATCAAGAATTAAACAATCAGAAAATAATAATATCTATAAAATTGATAAATTAAAATTTTTAAAGAAATTTTTTGTTATAGAAAATAAATTAGCTTATAAAATAATATTTATTAAATGGATTAATAATAAGAAAAATATAGCTTTAGTCTATTTCCCAGAATATTCATTAGAGCTTCTAATTGTACTTTATATTTCTATTGAAACTTATACTAATAAAATATATAAAGTTAAATATAATTTTAATGATAATAGTCTTTTAGAATTTATTCACTAAATATAAAATAAAATCATAAACCAATTGTATAAATATTATTTGTTAATATAAAAAAAAAGATATTATGAGTTTTGTAATTACTACCCCATTATATTATGTAAATGATAAACCTCATTTAGGAAGTATCTATACTACTTTGATTTGTGATTCAATTGCTAGATATAAAAGGCTTTCAGGCGAAAAAGTTATTTTTATTACTGGAGTAGATGAGCACGGTTTAAAGATTCAAAGAACAGCCAATAATAAAGGGGTTGATCCACAATCTCATTGCGATGAAATTTCCAATATCTTTTTGCAAAGCTGGAAAGATTGGGACATTACGTATAACAAATTTATTAGAACAACATCTAAAAAACATGAATCCATCGTGAGTGAATTTTACAACAGAGTAAAAAAATCTGATGATATTTATATGGGAGTTCAAAAAGGTTGGTACTGCGTTGGTTGTGAAGAATTTAAAGATAACCCAGAAAATTCACCAACACACAAATGTCCAATACATCAGAAAAATTTAGAATGGAAAAATGAGGAAAACCTTTTTTTTAGGTTATCAAAATACCAATCACAAATAGAGGATCTTATTAATGATTCATTATTTATCCAACCAAAAGAAAGGAGAAATGAAATTATCAATTTCGTATCTAAAGGGTTAAAGGATTTTTCAATATCCAGAACTAATGTATCTTGGGGCATATCAGTACCAGATACACAAAATCATACTTTTTATGTCTGGTTTGATGCCTTACTAGGCTATGTTAGTGCAATAAGCAATGACATGAATAATTCATCATTAGAAGTTTCAATTAATAAAGGCTGGCCAGCTGATATCCACTTGATTGGTAAAGATATTCTCAGATTTCATGCTGTCTATTGGCCAGCCATGCTTCTTTCTGCTGGTATGAAGATACCAAAAAAGGTTTTTGGTCATGGCTTCCTAACTAGGGAAGGTCAGAAAATGGGTAAAAGTTTAGGAAATGTATTAGATCCAAATTATTTATTATCTAAATACGGTAAAGAGGCTGTTAGATGGTATCTACTTAAAGATATATCATTGGGAAGTGATGGTGATTTTCAAAATAAAAGATTTGTTGATATTATAAATAACGATTTAGCAAATACAATTGGTAATTTATTAAATAGAACATCTTCAATGTCTAGAAAATGGTTTAATAATAGAGTTCCTAATAATGAGAAATTTAATACCGATAATACACTTGAATTATATTCAAATGAATCAATAAAAATGTATATAAAACATTATGATTCCTTTGAATTAGATTTAGCAGCAAATGTCATACTTAATCTTGCTATTAATACAAACTTATATCTTAACGAAAAACAACCCTGGAAGTTAATAAAAGAAGAAGAAAATATTTCTCTTGTTAGTAATATTATTTATAATGTATTAGAAAGTACTCGAATAATAGGTTTATTATTATTACCTATATTGCCTGATTTATCATCAAAAATAGATATACAATTGGGGTCATTATATAATAAAAATTATTCATGGATTGAACAGTTAAAATGGGGTAAATTAATACATAATTCAGAATTACCAGCTCCAACACCAATAATAGAAAAACTTGAATATGAATAAGATAGTTAAATTTATACTACTATTTTCAATCATAATTTCTGGGTGTAAATCAAAGGAAAAAACTTATAACTTTGATAATCAACGTTTTGAAAGATTTAATATGAATATTTTTTCAGATGAAGGAGTTAAAACACTTTCAATTCAAAGTGCTAATTCAACTTTTAATAAGGAAAAAAATATATTTAATCTAAAGGAAACAACTATATATTTATTTAAAGGTAAGAAAAAAGAATATATCATAAGTTCTGATAACGCCAAGTTATCCAACAATAACTTAGTTGAACTAGATGGAAATGTTTCTGTTAATACGCTACTACAAAATGATGAAACCTTAAATGCAAATAGTTTTTTATGGAATGTAAATAAATCAGAGTATTTATTGAACGGAAATGTTGTATTTGAAAGTAATGATATTTTTTTAAGTTCAAATAAAGCAATCTTGAATAAAGATAATAATATAATTGAATTTTTTAACCCTGTTAAGTATATTATCAAAGATAGAAATAATGAAAGTAGTTATGAAATAAATTCTGAAAATGCCTACTATAATATAGAAAATAAATCTGTAAGTTTTGGTTCAAAAGATCAGAGAGTAAGGTCTAAGATATATTTTTAAAATTTATATTTTAAGAATATATTATTTAATTTTATAGCCCAATTCTTTATCCATTTCTCATCAGACTTTGTAAAACATCTATTACTCCATCCTCCTACTAAAATAAATGATTTCTGATTAATGGGAATTATTAAAATAGAAGGTACATTTGGACAAAAGTTGAAAAACTCTTCCCTTCCTGGATAAAATTTTGTATTAACTAAGGATATCAACTTCATATCTTTGACTGCTCTTAAACAAGTTTCTCCAGGTTTAAATTTAACATTTGAAATTATACCTCTTCTTAAGATATTCTTTCCATCTTTATGGATTAATATTGTGGCCCCGGCTGTTGATGTTAATATTGCCTCTGAACCCCAAGCTAATTCATCTAGAATATCAGTAGGTATATCTGGATCAAATATAAATTTATTTTCTCCAATTAATTCAACTCTCTCTCCAAAGTTCGGATTAAATTGTTTAAACAAAAATCCTATTAATATAATTATTACTGATGATATGGCTGATAAAACTTGGGCTCTTTCCAATGACGGGGATATTGCATCTATTGAAAAGAAATTTGCTAACTGAAAAATAAAAAGTATTAAGCCAATAATTATTAATGTTTTACCATTGAAATTCATAGAAATATCTTTGAGAATACACAATAATTACATTCAATAATTATATTAAATTTTTATAGCAAAGAAACTCTGACTTATAGTTTATTATTATATAAATAGATTAAAACTAAAATGACCAAGTTTCTTTATAAATCCTTTTTTTCTTTTGTAATGATAGGTTTTCTATTCATTGCACTACCTACAAGAACGTATGCAGAAAGTTTTAATAACTTAGATCAATTTTTTATATTTGGTCAGAAAACTATTATAAATTATGAAAAAAGTCAGCCATCCTCTATAGACAATCCTGTGGTTGATCCAAACTTCAATTCAATGCGAGCTGAAGACGCAAAGAGTTCAAAAACATCAACTTATATTGTTGTTGGTCTATTAGTAGCAGCTACAATAATACCTCTTGCAACATGGTGGTATTTCTCTAAATAAAAAATCTTTTATGGAAATAAAAAATGATAATTTATCCAAAATTATTTTTATATCAGGCGGGACAAAGAGTGGTAAAAGTGAATTCGCAGAATATATAGGCAGAAAAATACGCAAAATAACTTATATTGCATTGTCAGAGTCAAGGCCGAATGATATAAATTGGCAAAAAAAAATCTCTCAGCATCGTAAACGAAGACCTAAAGACTGGGAATTAATAGAGACCAATAATCTTATTTCTGCGTTAGAAAGTGTAAATAGTCCAATATTAATTGATTCTATTGGTGGATTTATTATGGAGAGTATTAATAAAAATGATGAAGAATGGGATAAAAAGATTAGCTTTCTTTTAGATCTTTTAAAAGAGAGAAAAAAAACAACATTAATTGTAGGAGAACAAGTAGGTTGGAGTTTGGTCTCTGAGTATGAGATTGGCAATAAATATATAGAAAGGATTGGAGATCTTCAAAAGAAATTAAGTATGATTTCACATGAAAATTGGCTGACTGTAAATGGTAGAGCAATAAGATTAGATAATATAAGTTTTGAAATACCTACATAATATATGGAAATTTCACTCTTCGAACCTAGGATTCCTCAAAATACTGGGAGCATAGCTAGGACTTGTGCTGC
>QCTB01000010.1 GCA_003209055.1 Prochlorococcus sp. AG-670-O13 | reverse complement strand
ATTCCTTATAAAATCAGGAGTATCAACAACTCTTTTGAGTTTTTTAAAATCATCTAACACTACTCCACAACCATTAACAACACACAATAAAGGACTTTCTGCTATATGGGTAAAAATTCCAGTTTCATGACTAAGTAGATCACTAATCCCTCTTACAAGAGCGCCACCTCCAGCAAGCATAATACCTCTATCAACTATATCTGCAGCTAATTCAGGAGGAGTTCTTTCCAAAGTTCTTTTTACAGCCTCAACAATTTTATTAAGAGGATCTGCCATAGCCTCTCTAATTTCTCCAGAGGTTAAGGTAATAGATCTTGGCAAGCCAGACAATAGGTGTAAGCCTCTAACTTCTAAAGAAGTGGCATCAAATTCATCGTCTGGAAATGCTGATCCAATTTTTATCTTAATATCTTCAGCAGTTCTTTCTCCGACAACTAAGTTGTGAACTTTTTTAAGGTAAATAGCTATTGATTCATTAAGTTCATCACCTGCTATTCTGACAGATTCACTTAAGACCGTTCCACCAAGGCTTAAAACTGCCACTTCAGTAGTTCCGCCACCAATATCAACAATCATAGTTCCAATTGGTTCAGTTACTGGTAAAGAGGCGCCTATCGCAGCAGCTACAGGTTCATCAATCAGATGAACTTCTCTCGCTCCTGCTAATCCAGCCTCCCTAACTGCTCTTCGTTCAACACTTGTAACCCCACTTGGTATCCCAATAACTATTCTTGGAGCTAAAATACCCCTTCCTTCATTACACTTTTGAATAAAAGTTTTTATCATTTGTTCTGCAGCATCAAAATCAGCAATAACGCCATCCCTCAATGGTCTCACAGCTCTTATATTTCCAGGGGTTCTTCCAAGCATTAATTTTGCTTCCTTACCAACTGCCAAAGGAACTCCCTCCTCTAGATCCATAGCTACCACTGAGGGTTCTTGTAAAACTACTCCTTTCCCTGATACGTGAATAAGAGTATTAGCAGTACCAAGATCAATACCTATATCTCTAGAAAATTTAAATCTGTTAAAAATCACAATAATAAGTCTATTAAATAAATAATATATCTATTTTGTCTATACCTCTCAAAATTCTTTTATTTAGTTATGAATAGCTTGCAATACTTTAAGCAAAAGTAAAAAAAAAGAGTAACATGAGGGAAAAAAAATTATGGAAATTAATAGCGTTAATTTGGTTGGTAGAGCTGGAAGAGAACCTGATGTTAGATATTTTGAATCTGGCAGTACAGTTGCTAACTTTACTCTCGCAGTTAATAGAATAGGTAAAGGTGATGAACCTGACTGGTTTAATCTAGAAATATGGGGTAAACAAGCCCAGATAGCTGCTGACTACGTCAAAAAAGGTTCTTTAGTGGGTATTACAGGAAGCTTTAAAATCGATAGCTGGAAAGACAAGAATACAGGGGAAGATAGATTTAAGCCAGTCGTGAGAGTAGATAGATTAAATTTATTAAGCTCCAGGAAAGAAACAGATAATAGTAACTTTCAAAGTAACAATAACACTGGTGATATTCCTTTTTAAGATGTATTTTTTTTATAAAGTCTCATAAAATACTTTATTAAGAAATAAAAAAATATCAGAATTAAAATAGGCTTCACAATATATTTAATTTGATCTAAATAAGCTTCAATAATTTTATAATTTTCACCAAATATGAATCCTGCGTAAGTTAATAATGTAACCCATATCAGGCTTCCTAAAGTCGTCCAAATTAAAAATTTTCTAAGTGGCATAAGTTCCATACCAGCAGGAACTGAAATTAATGTTCTTATACCAGGCACTAATCTACCCCATAAAACTAGAGAGACTCCGTATTTATCAAACCATCGCTTGCTTTTAGCAAGATCAGTAGAGGTAATTCCTATATACTTGCCTCTTTTATCTAAAAAGCGTGAGAGTCTCTTTTCATTTACAATTTTACCCAAATAATACCAAGGCATAGAGCCTGCAATCGTTCCAAGTAAGCCCCAAAAAACCAAAATATAAAAGTTTAATTTTTGTTGATAAACAAAAAAACCACCCAAAGGCATTATTATTTCCGATGGAATTGGTGGGATTATATTCTCTAAGAACATAGCCAAAAATATTGTAAGGTAAGCAATTGTTGAATTTGTCTCAACAGCCTTATTAATATATTCGGGAATGGAACTGAGTAAATTAATAAAAATTAAACTCAAACTTAGTATCTATAAAGGTCTGGTTTATAAGGTCCTTCAACAGAGACATTAATATAATCAGCTTGTACTTTAGTTAATTTAGTTAATTTTGCACCAATTTTATCAAGATGTAATCTAGCTACCATTTCATCTAAATGTTTTGGTAAAACATAAACCTCCTTAGCATATTTTTCTGACTTATTGAAAAGTTCAATTTGAGCTAGTACTTGATTAGTAAAAGAGTTACTCATAACAAAACTTGGATGTCCAGTAGCACAACCTAAGTTAACTAATCTACCTTCAGCTAAAAGGATTATTTTATTACCGCTCGGTAAAGTTATGTGATCAACCTGCGGTTTAATATTTTCCCATGGATAATCTTTCAATGAAGCCACATCAATTTCATTATCGAAATGACCGATATTACAGACTATGGCCTCATCTTTCATCTTGACAAGATTCTCGTTTGTTATTACCTGATAGTTCCCAGTTGCTGTAACAAATATATCTATATCTTCCACAACATCGTCTAATGTAACAACGCTAAAACCTTCCATTGCCGCTTGAAGGGCACAAATTGGATCAACCTCAGCAACCTTTACAATTGCACCAAGTCCTCTAAGAGACTGGGCTGAGCCTTTACCTACATCTCCAAAACCCATTACTAAAGCGACCTTCCCAGCAATCATCACATCAGTGGCACGCTTTATGCTGTCAACTAGAGATTCTCTGCAGCCATATAAATTATCAAATTTGCTCTTAGTTACTGAATCATTAACGTTGATAGCAGGGAAAGGTAAAGCATTTTGCTTTTGCAGTTGATAAAGTCTTGCTACTCCCGTTGTAGTTTCTTCAGTGACACCAATGATATTACTCTTAATTCTAGAATAGAAGTCACTATCATTTTTCAATTTAGACTTGATAGAGTTGAATAAAGCAATTTCTTCTTCATTACCAGGATTGTCTAAAACAGATAAATCTTTTTCTGCTTTACTACCGAGTATCAATAAGCCAGTTGCATCTCCCCCATCATCAAGAATCATATTTGGAGAGTCTGAACCCCAATCAAGGATATAGTGGGTATATTGCCAATATTCATCAAGAGTCTCACCTTTTTTTGCATATACAGAAATTCCTTGATCTGCTATGGCTGCTGCCGCATGATCTTGAGTTGAAAAAATATTGCATGAAGCCCATTTCACTTCTGCACCAAGATCAACAAGAGTTTCTATTAAGACTGCTGTTTGAATAGTCATATGAAGACTTCCAGCTATTTTTGCGCCTTGTAGAGGCTTTTCAGATTGATATTTATCTCTAAGAGACATTAATCCGGGCATTTCCGTTTCGGCAATTTTAATTTCTTTACGTCCAAAATCTGATAAGGAGATATCAGCAATTACGTGGTTAGGTGTAGAGGTCTTAACTGAATTTGCGATAACCATATCTAGTAAGTACTATTTCTATTAAACTATAAATGATTTTTGTGTAATTTTGTGTTTGTTGAGAATTTAAAAGAGACTTTAAATTTAGGAAAAAAACTCTCACACAAATTAAATCCCCAATCAATTGTTTTATTGCAGGGTCCAATTGGAGCTGGGAAAACTTCATTTGTTCAAGGTATTGCTAAAGGCTTATCAATCTCTGAGGACATTACAAGTCCTACATTTGCTTTATCGCATCACTATAACTCCGGAAAAATTCCACTAATTCACCTTGATTTATACAGGTTAGAAAATATTTCTTCAGCTAAAGAAGTTTTTTTTTCAGAAGAAGAAGAGGCAATACAAAAACAAGCTATTTTAGTTATTGAATGGCCTGAATTAATAGAACCAGTTATTGATAATTTCTGGAAAATAAAAATTAGTTACGCAAAAAATTATGGAAGACACTACGAGATAAGAGATCCCAAAAATTTTTTAACCTTCTCATAATATGGCTGTTGCTCGATGGCGCCTTCACCAAGACAAGTTAATAATCCACAAACACCTGCGAACTTAATGCAATCTTCTATCTCTAGTTCATTTGAAGGATAGCCAGAAGAAATTAATTTTGAAATTAAGCCAGCTAGAAAAGCATCGCCTGCGCCAGTTGTATCAACAATTTTTTGTGAGGTAGGAGTTATAGTAATTCCCTGTAATCCATTGACAAACCATGAAACGGGATTTTTTCCATCAGTTATTATTACATCTGGTCTATTAGACAGTTGTTGAGATATTAAAAAGGGATTTTCATTCTCAAAAAACAAAGTTGCTTCTTCCTTAGCAAGTTTTAAAACATTTGCATGATTTAAAAATTTCTTGATTAAATTTACTCTCGCGGCTTTACTAATTTCTGATGAAAAACTTGAATGATCCCAAAAAACCTCTCTCCAATTCAAATCAATAACTATTTTGACTTCAAATTTTTTAGCCTTTTCAAAAAGAAAAAAAATAGTCTCTGATGATATTGGAGATGATAATAAGATTGTTCCTGTAACTAAATATTTTGTTTCTAGAAAAGATTTCTCCAAATTTAAAATTTCTTTTTCGATTAATTTCTTACTAAGAACCTCGTCTGCAAAACATGAATGAGAACTTTCCTCAAAACCTGAAAAAAAACGATCTCCAGATTGATCTCTATCTACATTAACTACGCGAGTAGAAGAATCATTATCTAATTGCAAGAAATCTAAATTAACGTCCAATTCATTAAATTTCTTAATAAATTTTTTTCCATAATCATCACTACCCAAACTTCCTATAAATGTTGAATCTATTTTTAATTTTCTTAATGCACAGGCAACGTTAGCAGGCGCGCCACCCAAAAAATCTGTGAATCCTTGACTTGACTTATTTCTGATTCTGTCTATTAAAGCCTCTCCAATACATATGACCTTTTTCCTTTTCATAAAATGAACGCTTTTTCTTTACTAAGAATAATTTATTAAAAACGAATAATTTTTTTTTGAATTAAAGTTTAATTAATAGCATATACATAGTGTCTTTAAATAAATCTGAAACTTGGAAGTGGAAAAATTGGGAAATTTCTTGGTCTTTATCAAAAGAATCTACTCCTGAAAAAAATATTAAAATTTTATTAGTTCATGGATTTGGGGCATCAAAAAACCACTGGAGACATAATCAAGATTTTCTTGGAAAATTTTCTAACTGCTACGCAATTGACTTATTAGGATTTGGGAAAAGCAGTCAGCCTAGTGCTTTATTAAATTACGAACCTGATAAAGAAAACTCTATTAAATATTCATTTGACTTATGGGGTAATCAAATATCAACATTTTGTGCAGATGTAATCAAATCTCCTGTTTACTTGGTAGGAAATTCAATAGGTGGTGTTATTGCACTAAAAGCTGCTGAAATCCTCAAAGATAATTGCAAAGGTGTCATTTTAGTTGATTGTGCACAAAGAACTATGGATGATAAACGTTTGAAAAAAAATGATATCTTAATGAATCTACTGAGACCCGTCCTTAAAACGATTGTTAGACAAAGAATAATTAGTAATACACTTTTTACAAGAGCTGCCAATCCTAAAGTTATAAAGAGAATACTTGAACAAGCTTATCCTTCAGGAAAAAATATCGATAAAGAATTGATTGAAATACTTTATCAACCCTCTCAAAGGAAAAATTCTAAAGAAGCATTTCGTGGTTTTATTAACTTATTTGATGACTATCTTGCTACTGACCTATTCGATAAGGTTGATGCTCCAATACAGTTGATTTGGGGAGAAAAAGATCCTTGGGAATCTTTAAATGAAGCAAAATCATGGAAAAATAAATATAAAAATATAAAAAGACTGGATATAGTCAAAGAAGCTGGTCATTGTCCTCATGATGAAAACCCTGAGGAAACTAATAGTTTAATAAACGAATTTATTCAAGAAACGAAATAAGCTTCTACGTTCTCACTTAGCCTGCGTAATCCTCTCAATCCATCTCTTTCTAAATTTCTTACTCTATCTCTACTAATACCTAAAACACGTCCTATACCTGTAAGAGACATTGGTTCATCTCCATCCATACCATATCTCATCCTTAAAACCCTACATTGCAAATCGGGTAACTGATGTAAAAGGGAATGTAGATCACCTCTCATGCAATCCATTTCTATTTGTTCATCTGGTAAATCCTCTCCACCAGCTAATAAATCGAGTAATACAGTATCTTCTCCATCACCTACCTTTGTTTCAAGACTAACTGGTTGACCAGCTTTGCACATTAAATCTTTGACATCATCTTCAGGTAACTCAACATATTTCGCAAGTTCGCTGATTGTAGGTGTTCTTGACATTTCTTGACTAAGCTCCCTTTGACCTTTTTTTAACTTATTAAGCATTTCTGTTATGTGAATTGGCAATCTAATAGCTCTACTTTTTTCAGCAATTGCTCTAGTTATACCTTGCCTAATCCACCAATAAGCATATGTTGAGAATTTATATCCTCTGGCAGGATCAAATTTTTCTACCCCTCTAACTAGTCCAATTGTGCCTTCTTGGATTAAGTCAAGTAGTTCCATATTTCTTTTAGTATATTTTTTTGCAACACTAACAACTAATCTGAGATTTGCTGCAACCATTCTTTCTTTCGCACGTTGGCCTGCTCTTAATCTTTTTTTGATCTGTGAGGTTGATAATTTTAACTTTTCTGCTAATTCTTCAGTTGAAGGTTTATTATCTGTCAATTCTATAATTTCAAGCTCAGCTCTTTCTACTTGCATGTATTCTTGAACTTGTCTCCCTAAGGTTATTTCTTGCTCATGTGATAATAGAGGAACTCGCCCAATATCTCTTAAATATGACCTCACTAAATCTACGTCATTACTAGATTTCAAAGATGTAATAGTAGCTAATTTATTCTCAACTAGTGTTTCGGATGACATGAAAGTTAATGTTGTTTTGTAAACAATACCATTAAGAAATGTAAAGTTAAACAAAAAAATCCACAATTTATAAAAAATGAGAATAAATACCTAGTAGTTTTTATATAATTGAAGAATTAAGAAGCCAATTTGCAGTACTAAGATAAATAAACACCCCAGCGATATCTGTCACAGTTGTAATAAAGGGAGAAGACATTAATGCAGGATCAAAGCCCATCCTGTCAATTAATAAGGGGAGAATAGCTCCTGCAGTTGCAGCTAAAGTTGTGATTGATATTAAACTAATTCCTACTGCTGATGCAATTAAAGGACCCTGGCCTTGCCACCAGGCGAAAGGGAAGACAACTAGCATCATAAGAACCCCTAATAAAGCTCCTGTTATGGCTTCCTTAATTACAGCCTTAAATGCTCCCAATGATTTTAATTTTTGTGTACTCAAACCCCTTATAACGACAGTTGAGCTTTGAGCACCAACATTGCCTCCTGTACCAATTAACAATGGAATAAAAGCAGCTAGTAAAACTATTTCTTTTAAAATCTGATCATTCATTGCAATCACTTTTGTAGTTAAACCGTTAGCTAAAACTAAAATTAAAAGCCATAATATTCTCCTTCTAGCAATTGTAAATAAACTACTTTGAAAATAATCGTCCTCATCACCAGGTTGCACCGCTCCTGCAGCATAAATATCTCGAGTAGCCTCTTGTTCGATAACATCAATCAAGTCATCAACAGTAACAATTCCTACTAATCTTTTTTCTTTATCAACAACTGGAAGGGCTAAAAAATCATATCTTTGTATTGCTCTGGCAACTTCCTCTTGATTTGTATTAGTAGAAATATTGACGACATCCTTTGTCATCACATCTCCGATAGGCCTACTAGGTTCAGCCGTTACTAAATCTCTTAAAGATAAAATACCAGTTAAGTGTCTTTCTTTGTCTGTAACGTATAAGCTATAGATAGTTTCTGTAAAAGCAGCTCTCTTTCTTACCAAAGACAAAGCCTCTTCAGCAGTCTGCATTTCTTTTAGGTCTATAAATTCAGTAGTCATTAACCTCCCTGCAGTTTCAGGCTCATATCCTAATAATTCTGCTGTTACTTTTCTCTCACCTGGGCTAAGCGCTGATAGAAATTTTCTTACAACTTTTGCCGGTAGTTCATCGAAAAGTTGAACCCTATCATCTGGAGACATTTTTTCAACTATTTCCAAAACCTCGCCAGAACGAAGACGATCTAGCAATGTTTGCTGAACGATTGGATCTAAATACTCATAAACTTCAATTGCTTCATTTTTTTTTAATAATCTGAATGCAAGGGCCTGAAGTATTAAAGGAAGACTTCCAATTGCATCTGCGATATCAACAGGTTGGGAAGGTTCTAGTAATAATTTTGCCTCATCATAATTTCCTGCAACCAGTAATTCCTCCAGTTGAATGGTAATATTTCCACGAGTATTTAAATCTGAAGGTAAAGCAGTAATAACTTCAAGATTATTATTATCTTCCATGATATTGCGCTTAATCAAATTAACACTAGCATTATTTAAAAATTAAGTCATTTTTCGACTTAGTAAAAAACCTATATACATTATTATTAAGTTTAGAATAACAATAAAATTTAAATAGAAAAATAATTTCAGATAGAAACCCTGAAGAATAAGTTGATATAAAATATGTACGAATCCAGTGAAAGAAGTAAAGCAAGAACAAAAACCACTCAATAAAATTTCTCTTTTAAAGTTACTAATTTTTCTTGAAATAACAACTCCACATAAAAAAGAACCTATTATAGATACTATAAAATTATTATTTAAATAAAACCTGAGAAAGGTTGCTAGGTATGCAACTAATAATATTATTATAAAAAATCTTTTATTCAATTTTTAAATATTACAGTAATAAAATATCCAAACCAAAAAAATAAAAAAGATAATACTAAAACTTCAATATAGTAAATCAATAAGTTTATATATTTTCTTTTTTGAATTAAATTAAATAGTTTATATATAAAAGATGAAAATGTACTAAAACAACCCAAAAAACCAATAGAAAAAAGTAATATTAAGTTTTTATTAGTTGGACTTAACGCTACGAAAATTCCTAAGAATAACGAGGCTAAAACATTTACTATTAAGGAGTCATGAAAATAAGATAATATCTTTGTTTTGAAATTATGTTTTATAAACAATCTTAAAATTAAACCAAAAGTACTTCCTACTAAAATGAAAATAACAGCATATAAATCCAAACTCTACAATCTAATCCAACCTTTTGTAGTTTTATTAGGATGTTCAATAAATTTATTTGTTACCAATTCTACTCTTGCCCAAATATCTGTTTCATTGACTACCCATTTACGCAAAATTGATAATGAGGATCCTGATTCAAGAACTGTTAATTTTTTAGCATTAGTTTTTGGAGAAGTATAAAGAGAACAATTTACATTCAATATAATTTCTTTTGAGTTATTGAGCATCTTATACTCATTCAAATTCCTTTGAATTCCTCCTGCGGGCAGGGTAATTGGACCAATAAGAGCAAATCCTATTAAACAAATATTTTTTATAATATTTTGCATTAGATATCTAATGTTGCCATATCTAAATTGGCACTATGAGTTTCTATAAATTCTCTTCTTGGTGCGACTTTATCACCCATTAAAATATTAAATATCCTATCTGCCTCTAAAGCATCTTCAATTTCCACTCTTTTCATCATTCTGGTCTGAGGATTCATTGTTGTATCCCATAATTGTTTAGGCATCATTTCACCTAATCCTTTAAATCTTTGAATATTATAATTAGCTTTTTCTCCAAAATCCTCTATAGTCTTCTTCAATTGTCCTTCGTTATAACAATATTTATGATTTTTACCTCTTTCGACTTTATATAAAGGAGGGCATGCAATGTATATAAAACCTTTTTCAACAAGTTCTCTTTGATATCTATAAAAAAAGGTTAAAAGTAATGTTCTAATATGAGCCCCATCTACATCTGCATCTGTCATAATGACAACTCGATGATATCTTAGAGAATTAATATCAAACTCTTCACCCTTGATTCCCAATCCCAAAGCTGTAATAAGTGATTGGATTTCTGTATTTTTATATATTTTCGTATCATCTGTTTTTTCAATATTTAATATTTTTCCTCTCAAAGGCAAAATGGCCTGAAATTTCCTATCTCTTCCTTGCTTAGCAGACCCTCCAGCAGAATCTCCCTCAACTATATAAATCTCTGCACCTGAGGGATCCCTGGAGCTACAATCAGCTAATTTGCCAGGCAAAGTTGAACTCTCAAGAACACTTTTTCTCCTTACTAAATCTCTAGCTCGTTTCGCTGCTTCTGCTGCATTAAAAGATTGAATTGCTTTTTCTAGGATTGAATCAAAAACACTTGGATTAAATTCCATATATTTTATTAATGATTCTCCTATGAGAGAATCAACAATTCCTCTTACTTCAGTATTTCCTAATTTTGTCTTGGTTTGTCCTTCAAATTCTGGTTCTGGAACTTTTACAGATAACACGACGGTCAAACCTTCTCTAATATTTTCTCCTGACAAATTTTTATCAACCTCCTTTCTTTTGCCTCTTTTTTTGGCGATAGCATTAAAAGTCCTAGTCAATACAGTTTTTAAACCTTCAATATGAGTACCTCCATCAATTGTTCTAATATTATTTGCAAATCCTAAAATATTATCTGAATAAACATCCGAGCACCATTGCAAAGCCGCCTCTACATATACATTATCTTTTTGTGAATCAACATAAATAATTTCTGAATGAATCGCTTCCTTTTCTTTATTTATATACTCTACATATTCTTTAATACCTCCATCGTATAAGTAAATTTCTTCTTTGAAAGAACCATCTGATAATTTTTTCCTCTCATCTCTAAATATAATTTTTACACCACCATTAAGATAAGCCAATTCTCTTAATCTTGATGATAAAAGAGCATAATCAAATTCAATTCCATCAGTAAATATTGTTGAATCTGGCCTAAAACAAATTGTTGTCCCTTTTCTTGATGGTTTATTTTGCTGTTTTTGGGATTTTAATTCACCTTTCGCAATTCCTTTTTCAAATCTTTGATTAAACTCACTACCATCTCTTAAAACAGTAACATTGACCCACTCACTTAAAGCGTTAACAACAGATATTCCGACACCATGTAAACCTCCAGAAACTTTATATCCACCACTTCCAAATTTGCCTCCTGCATGAAGAACAGTAAGAACAGTTTCGAGAGCACTTTTACCCGTTCTTGGATGTATGTCAGTAGGAATGCCTCTTCCATTATCTGAAATTAAAGCTGAACCATCTTCTTTGAGAACTATCTCAATATGATCACAATGTCCAGCGAGTGCTTCATCTACAGAATTATCTACGACTTCATACACTAAATGATGCAACCCTCTTGGACCAGTCGAACCAATGTACATACCTGGCCGCTTTCGAACAGGCTCTAAACCTTCTAAAACCTGTATTTGTTCAGCACCATAATCATTAGAGATTTTATTAGATCTTTTTTCCTCACTCATTTAATATAAAAAATAAAAAATAAAACTTTTAAAATGTTATTTTTAAAAGGTCTTTCATTAAATTTACCATCGGTACAAGAGAAAGGCTTGAAGTAAATGCAAAATTTAATCACATGAATCAAATATTTCTTCCAAAAAGTCACACATGTTTCCATCAAAACCATTAGTAATAGTTTTAATCGGGGCTACAGCAACTGGAAAAACTAATCTAGCAATCGATATTGCTAAATATTTTAATATCAATATACATAATGTCGATTCAAGGCAAATTTACCGATGTATGGACATTGGCACAGCTAAGCCAACTAAAGAACAACAAAAAATAATCAAGCACTTTTTAATAGATATTGCAGAACCCTCTAGTCAAGTTAACGCAAGGCAATTTCAAGAAATTGCTACAACATCAATAAATCGAGAACTAAATCAAGAAAGAATTCCTTTTCTTGTTGGCGGAAGCGGACTATATATGAATTCAATAATAAAGGGATTCTTTACTCCAGATATCCCACCTCAAAAATCTTTAAGGTCTCAATTCGCAATCTTAGGTCAAGAAAAATGTTGGGAACTTTTAAAAAGTTGTGATCCTGTCTCAACAAAAAAAATAAATTATGCTGATCAAATTAGAACAACAAGAGCTTTAGAAGTTTTTTATGTAACAGGTAAGCCAATGTCATCTCAAAAAATCCAAAGTCCTCCACCATGGCGGGTATTAGAGTTAGGTGTAGATAGGGAAGATTTAAAAGAAAGGATTTTCATTAGAACAAAAAATATGTTTAAGTTAGGAATTATAGAAGAAACAAAAAATATTATTAATCAATATGGATCAAATTTACCTTTACTAGAAACGATTGGATATAAAGAGGCAAAAGAAGTAATAAAGGAAAATTTAAAAATCGAGGAAGCTATTGAATTAACGACAACAAAAACAATTCAATTTGCTAAGAGACAAAAAACATGGTTCCGAAATAAGAACAATCCAATATGGCTTAATAACAAAAACCTACTAAAAGATGCAATAATTAAAATAGAGTCTGCTTTAAGCTAACTTTATAAAGTAAAGAGAATTTATTCATCATCAAAACAATCATTTAAACAAACTGAATGCCACCACGTCCACGCTTTGATCGCCGAGCTCCTGTTAGAGAGCTCCCAAACATAAATGAAAGAATAAAATATCCACAATTAAGAGTTGTTGATTCAGATGGGAAACAATTAGGAGTTATTGATAGAATTAAAGCCTTAGAGATTGCAACTCAAAGAGAACTCGACTTGGTTTTAGTAAGTGAGAAAGCTAATCCACCCGTTTGTAGGATTATGGATTACGGAAAATATAAATTTGAGCAAGAAAAAAAAGCAAAAGAAGCAAGGAAAAAATCTCATCAAACTGAAGTTAAAGAAGTGAAAATGAGATACAAGATTGATAAGCATGATTACGACGTAAGAATAGGACAAGCTGTTAGATTTTTAAAATCAGGAGATAAAGTTAAATGTACAGTCATTTTTAGAGGTAGAGAAATTCAGCACTCAAATTTAGCTGAAACACTTCTTTTAAAAATGGCTAATGATTTAGAAGAGCAGTCAGAGGTTCAGCAAAAACCAAAAAGAGAAGGCAGAAATATGATTATGTTTTTAAGTCCCAGAAAAACCCCTTTAATAAAAAAAGAAGGGGAAAAGAAAGACATCTAATAGTAATAAAATTATCCAAAAATTATGACGGATGTTAAAGTGTCACTAAGCATATAAAAGCAATTAATTAGGTTTTTTCTAAAGTGAGATTCCATATTCAACAAGAAATTGATATACCGGCGTCTACACAGTTATACAATCAGATTTGCTTTGCAATTGCTGCCAGATATTATCCTCCTGGCCATCGCTTGCCTAGTACTAGGCAATTAGCTATGCAAACAGGACTACACCGCAATACTATTAGTAAAGTTTACAGACAACTTGAAACGGATGGAGTTGTTGAAGCGATAGCAGGATCAGGTATTTATGTAAGAGATAATCTTCAAAAGGAAGATTTTAAAAAATCTTATAATTCAAAAAATCATATCAATATTCCTCCTGATCAAGAGGCCAAAAAAGCTGTTGACAAATTAATAAAACTTGGATGCACTCTTCAAGAAACAAGAAATTTTTTAACTAATGAAATTGATTGGCGTATAAAATGTGGATCAAGAATTTTAGTTAGTACCCCTAGAGAAGATATAGGTGCTTCCATGTTAATTGCAGAAGACCTCGCTCCACACATCAATGTTCCTGTAGAAGTTGTACCTATGGAAGAATTAGACAAAGTTCTGTGTAACTCCAACAACGGGACAATTGTCACAAGTAGATATTTTTTACAACCCTTAGAAAAATTAGCAAAAAAATACAAAGTCAGAGCTATTGCAGTTGATTTAAGCGATTTTCAAAAAGAATTAACAATAATCAAAGAATTAAAACCTGGCAGTTGTGTAGGTATTGTGAGTATCAGCCCTGGCTTATTAAGAGCGGCAGAAATTATCATTCATAGCATGAGAGGAAGTGATATAGTACTTATGACTGCTATTTCGGATAATAGTAGTAGACTATTAGCACTATTAAAAGCTTCCCGTCATACAGTCTGCGATGGTCCTAGTTTGTCAGTTGTTGAAAATACACTGATGAAAAACCGTTCCCAATTAATGAGATTGCCTGAAGTTATATGCGCAAAAAATTATTTAAGCATCGAAACAATAAATCAGTTGAAAACAGAGATAGGAGTAATTGATTAATTATGCTAAGAACTTTCAAGTCTGACATTGAAATAATAAAAGAGAGGGATCCTGCAGCAAGAGGTATTTTAGAAATTTTTCTTTGCTATCCTGGTTTTCAATCAATTGTCATACATAGATTAACCCATAAACTGTGGCTATTAAAATTACCTTTAATTCCAAGATTATTAAGTCATTTAAATAGATTATTCACAGGAATAGAAATACATCCAGGTGCAAAAATTGGAAAAAAAGTTTTTATAGATCATGGGATGGGAGTTGTAATAGGTGAAACAGCTGAAATTGGCAATAATTGCTTACTTTATCAAGGAGTGACACTAGGAGGGACAGGTAAAAGTCATGGGAAAAGACACCCGACATTAATGGAAAATGTTGTAGTTGGGGCAGGTGCAAAAGTACTAGGTTCAATAATAATTGGTCCTAACACTCGTATTGGTGCTGGTTCTGTGGTTGTTCGTAATGTCGAAGAAAATAGTACTGTTGTTGGAATTCCAGGAAGAGTAGTTCATCAAAGTGGGGTTAAAGTTAATCCTCTCGCACACTCTGCTTTACCAGATGCTGAAGCTAATGTAATTAAAAATCTAATGGATAGAATTGACCAGCTTGAAAATCAAACACTTAAGTTACAAAAAACCCTTCAATGTCTAGAAAATTCTGAATCTATGGATATTTCTAAAGTTGGTGATGCTCAAAATCTAAAAGACAAAGAAATAATCGAATTCTTAGGAGATAATTAAAGTAAGATTAATTTTTAGTTTCCTTATCACTTTTAGGTTGAAACATAAACATCGAATAAATTACGTTCCTTCTCATATTTGTCATCATCTCGAGGAACATATCATAACCTTCATTTTTATATTCAATAAGCGGATCCTTTTGACCATAACCTCTTAATCCTACAGATTCTCTTAAAGAATCCATTGATTGAAGATGTTCTCTCCACAAATTATCAATTTGTTGAAGAATAAAAAATCTTTCAGCCTCCCTCATTAAACCGGGACGAAATTGCTCTATTTGAGCTTCCTTCAAATCATATGCAATGCGTAATTGTTCTTGTAGATAATTTTTTAATTCTTCAATAGATAAAACACTAACATCCTCTGATTTAAGATCATTTAATAAATAAATAAATTCTTTGACTTTAGAGATTAATTGATCAATATCCCATTCTTCTGGAGGTAAATCAGGATTGATATAAGCTTCTACGATTTCTTCCATTGTTCTTTCACCATATCCTATAACTTGTTTCTTCAAATCAGTACCTTTTAAAACTCTAAGCCTCTCATTATATACTGCTTTTCTTTGATTATTCATTACCTCATCATATTCAAAAACTTGTTTTCTAATATCATAATAATAAGTTTCTACCTTCTTCTGAGCACTTTCTAAAGATCTCGTAAGCATTCCTGACTCAATAGGCATATCTTCATCAACCCTAAATGCATTCATTAAATTTGCGACCCTATCTCCTCCAAAAATCCTTAATAAATTATCCTCTAAAGATAGAAAGAATCTTGTACTCCCAAGATCTCCTTGTCTTCCTGCTCTTCCTCTAAGTTGGTTATCAACTCTTCTTGACTCATGCCTTTCAGTTCCAATAACATGAAGGCCTCCAGCATTTCTAACATTTTCTTCTTCATGAACTATTACCTTTTCATATTCATTTTTTACATCTGATAAAGCATCTCTCAAAGATTGAATAAGTTTATCTTCAGTTGGAGCTTTTTCAGCAGCAGTAGCAATTTTATCTTCTAATTCAAGGATAGTTAAGGTTTTATCCCCCCAACTCTTTACAAGTTCATTAGATAATAAAGATAATTTCCTTAAGATATCTTCCCCTAGCTGACAAGGGAAAAGACTAGTTACACCGCTTTTAATATTCTTATTTGAGATTGGCTCAATCTTTGAAGAAAAACCTCCACCTTTTTTTGAATTTCTTTGTTTAGGTATTGGCGGCTTATGCTCATCATCTGGCTTGACAAGCAAAGGCATTAATGTCTCTTTTAATTTTAACCTTGCCATATAGTCACTATTACCACCAAGAATAATATCAGTACCTCTCCCAGCCATATTTGTTGCAATAGTGACAGCACCTGATCTTCCCGCCTGAGCTACGATTTCTGCCTCACGTTCTACATTTTCTGGTTTCGCATTAAGAAGATTATGTGGGATTTCCTGCTCAAATAGAAGTGAACTTAATAACTCACTTTTTTCAACACTTGTTGTACCTACTAATACAGGTCTACCATTCCTATGTATTTCTGCTGTCTCATTAGCGACCGCTTTCCATTTCCCCAATTCTGTTTTGAAAACTTGGTCAGGCCAATCTTTTCTCTTTCTAATTTGATTAGTTGGTACAACAGTTGACTCTAATTTATAAGTTTTTTCAAATTCAACCTCTTCGGTTTTAGCAGTCCCTGTCATGCCAGCTAAACCTGGATATAAAAGGAAAAAATTCTGATAAGTTATTGATGCTAATGTTTGGGTTTCAGGCTGAATTTTAAGACCTTCTTTCGCCTCGATTGCTTGATGTTGCCCATCACTCCATCTTCTTCCAGGCATAACCCTTCCAGTAAACTCATCCACTATTACTGCTTCATCTTTTTTAATGATGTAATTTACATCTTTTACGAATAATTCTTTAGCTTTTAAAGCATTGGTAATGTAATGAGCCCATGGATCTTTAGGATCATATAAATCATTAACCTTCAATATCTCTTCACATTTAGCAAAGCCTTGATCAGTCAATATACAACTACGTTGTTTTTCATCAACTTCATAATCACCCTCTGGATCAATACCATCTTTACTTAACTCTTTTGCCTTAATTAGAGATAATGCTAATTCTGCAGCTTTTTGATATTTTTCTTGGGGCCTTTCAATTTGACCAGAAATTATTAAAGGAGTTCTAGCTTCATCAATTAAAATTGAATCTACTTCGTCTATAACGCAATAATTGAATTTTCTTTGAACTACTTCTTCGATTTCTGTAGCCATATTATCTCTCAAATAATCGAAACCTAGTTCAGAGTTAGTCGCATATGTTATGTCACATTTATAATTTTTTTTCCTTTCAGAAGGGCTCATGTCTTGCTGAATTAGACCAACTGATAATCCTAAGAAACGATGAACTTGTCCCATCCATTCAGCATCTCTTCGAGCCAAGTAATCGTTAACCGTAACAACGTGTACACCTTTGCCAGTTAACGCATTGAGATAGCAAGGCAGAGTCGCAACAAGTGTTTTACCTTCTCCAGTTTTCATCTCAGCAATTTGCCCCTCATGAAGAACCATGCCACCAATTAATTGGACATCAAAATGACGCATTTCCAAAACTCTTTTACTTGCTTCTCTAACGATTGCAAAAGCTTTTGGTAATATTTCTTCTAATAGTTCTTTTTGTTTTTTATTATTTAATTCTGCTGAAACTTTTGATTTTAGGTCTTGCGTCTCATTTCTTAATTGATCATCAGTTAATATTGATACTTCTTCTTCTAGTAAGTTTATTTCTTCAACAATTGGTTGATAACGCTTTAACTTTCGTGTATTCGGATCTCCCAACAAAAGTTTTAGCATAATTGTTTTTCCTCTAAAAAATTAATCATATTACAATCATTATAAATTAGTGCGTTACAACTAAATGAGCAAATTCTATATCTCTTTATTTTTTTAAAAGTTATCGATTAAGGTATGTAAATCAAATTTATAAAAATAGATTATTAAATTTCGATCAAAAAATGAAGAATCACAAAACTAATGGAACAAGTATTTTTTTAATTAAACATTCTAAAGGTGCACTTGGATTAAGATTATTTGGATTAGGTCCTAATTTAAAACCCACTAAAGGATTATTTAAACTTCAGAAATTTTTGCATCGTAATGCATTTTGGGCTAAGGATAGAAAAACCAATGATTTGAGAAAATGTCTTGCTAATAGCGATGTAATTATTAGCATTTGGTATGGTAATGAACCAGTTGGTTTTGGAAGAGCCTTATCAGATGGAATTTATAGAGGCGTTTTATGGGATATAGTAATTGATGAAAATCATCAAGGGAAAGGTTACGGAAAGATGATTGTCAAAAATCTTTTAGAATCAGAAAAATTAAAAAACACAAATAAAGTTTATTTAATGACTACTAGTAAAAGATTATTTTATTCGCAAATTGATTTCAAAGAAGTTTCTTCTCAAAATCTATTAGTACGAGAGATATAAATTACTTTTTAAACAACAAATATTTTGACCCCAAAAAATTATTTAAAGCTCCTATAAATGCACCAAACAACCACGAAACATTATGGTCGCTAATTAATTGGTTCAGAAAGATAATGATTAATGACATTTCTAAACCTCCTAAAAAATAAATTAAGCAAAAAATAAAAAAAGATTTAACTATACTTTTTTTTGAATCATCTCTAAAAACCCATATCTTTGATAAAACAAATGAGATAAAAAGACCCGCAGAATAACCTATCAAGGAGGCGAATATTATGTTTTTGAAGATAAAATAGAATGAATTATATGCTAAAAAATTTATACTAGTTGCAATTAATCCTGAAATAATAAATCTAAAAATTTGATGTTTATTTTCTTGAGAATTTTTTTTCAAGCGTAAAAACATTTATTTTTAATATAACTTGACTTAAGATACAAATCTTGAATAAAGCCATCTAATAAATGAGCCTAAAATAGGAACTGGGCCAAAGGTAGGTCCACAAAAATCAAAATAATCTCTATGCTCTTGTATTAAGCCATTTTCAGAAAATATTAAACGTGTTGTTCCAGGATAAATAAATTCTTTGCCCAATATTTTTAAGCCCATTGTCCATTCCACGAATCCACAGTTTCCATTAATTGATATTGCATGAGTCTCCAAATAAATATCGTCACATCTATTAATAAGCTTTTCTTGAGCATTAACATAGGAATCTAATCCTTTTGTTTCTTGTGTTGGGTCAATAAAAGTAACATTTTCATTATAAAATTCTGCCCATTTTTGTTTTGTTGGTGCATCTTTCCCGTAAGGTTTGGTAAATAGTTCCCTTAAATTCTCAACAGAAATAATTTTCGACATTATTAAAAAAATATTCAATATCATCTTATTGATTATTTTTTAAAAAAGCGGATGAAGAGATTCGAACTCTCGACATTCTCCTTGGCAAGGAGATGCTCTACCACTGAGCTACATCCGCAAAGTTAATTCATTTTATCCTAAAAAAGGACTGAAATGAACTAAAACTTACTTTTTTTGAAACTAATTTAAATTTTTCATTAGAGATCCCATCTCAATAGCTTGTAAAGCATAATTCCAACCAAGATTGTTTTTAATCCCAGCGCGTTCTAAAGCCTGTTGCATAGTATCAGTAGTTAAAACACCAAAAATAATTGGAACGTTATTTTCATATGAAACTTGAGATATGCCCTTACTAGCTTCAGAAATTACTACATCATAATGAGAGGTTTCGCCACGAATAACAGCGCCAAGAGAAATCAAAACATCATAATTAGATTTTTTCAAGAGTGTTTTAGCTGCTATGGGCAGTTCAAATGATCCGGGAACCCAAACAATGTCGAGTTGTTTGCTTGTTTCAGAAGTATCTAAACCATGCCTTTTAAGACAATCAAGGCATCCAGATAATATTTTATTAGTAATTAAATCATTAAATCTCGCCACTACTATTCCAACTTTTAAAGTAGAAGCATTGGTAAAAGATCCCTCAAAGATAGTCATTAAATTTTTTTCTTATATAACTACACTCTCATGAAAAGGTATTAAGTTCAAACTAAGGAAGAAACAATCCCTGTAAGAAAGACTAAAACAACCCAAACTGCAGCAATAGAATATATTTTTCTCCTGCTCTCTTTCTGTCCTTCTTCAGTAGAAGGTTGAGTAACGTATAAAACTGGTACTCCAACGACTGCGATTAGAGAAGCAAATAAAAGAGCATTTACAAAGAAAAAGTTAACTGCCTGCATAATTCAAACTTATTTTAAATAATTATAGATACCATGATCTCATGAAACTGAATATTTTTGGAGAAAATTTACATACTTTTAGTCACTGTAAAAATGCAAAATTAAAATTAGTACCTAATATCAATTTATAAATAATAAAAATATGCAAGAAGATACGATAATTCAAAAAAATTTATTTTCAATTAATAATGATCCTTATCATCCAAATAGTTCAGCTCAAATTAATGAAGATTTGTCTACCGATGAATTAAAAAAGGAATCGCAGAAAAGACCTAGACAAAGAAAAAATTCTAAGAATTTAATTAACAAATTTAAAAATGGTTTGAATACCGAAAGAAAAAATGATTGCATTAATGAAAAATCTTACAGTTATAAAACTGTTGAAAAACAAAAATTAACTCCAATTCTTAAACATTATGTTCAATTAAAAGAAGAGAATAGTAATAGATTTTTGTTATATAGATTAGGTGATTTTTTTGAATGTTTTTTTGAAGATGCTGTATCAATATCAAACTTATTAGAGATAACATTAACTAGTAAAGATGCTGGTAAAGAAATTGGAAAGATACCCATGGCAGGAGTTCCATATCATGCAATGGAGAGATACTGCGCAGAGTTAATTAAGAAAAACCATTCAGTAGTGATCTGTGATCAGTTGGAAAAAAGTTCTGGGAACTATGGAACACCACTTAAGAGAGGAATAACAAGAATAATTACCCCAGGAACTGTAATTGAAGAAGGCATGTTGGTTGCAAAAAAAAATAATTGGATAACAGCTATCCACTTATCCAAAAACATCTCTGAAAATTTATATGAATGGGGTCTTTCAAGAGCAGATGTTAGTACAGGAGAATTATTAACTATGGAGGGGAAATCAATATCAAAATTATTAGATGAAATTATAAAGTTAGATACATCAGAGATTATAATTGGAAGCCACGAAGAAAAAAAAGTAATAGAGGAACAAAATCAGCAAATCACATATACCGTCACCCAAGAGACTTTTTTCAGTATTAACGAAGCAAATTCAACCATAAAAAACTATTTTAGAATTCTAAGTTTAGAGGGTCTAGGACTCAAAAATTTGAATAATGCAACTAAATCACTTGGTGGCTTATTAAACTATTTAGAGAAAATTAATCCTTCCAATTTAGAAAACGATTCTTCTCTCAAAATTTCTTTAGATTTCCCGCAAATAGAATTCCCAAAAGATCATTTAATTATTGATTATCAAACTCAAAAAAATTTAGAAATAAAAAATACTCAACGAGAAAATAATTATGTTGGATCTCTTCTTTGGAGTATTGATAGAACATATACCTGCATGGGAGCAAGATGTTTAAGAAGATGGATAGACTCTCCATTATTAAATACTGAAGAAATTTGTAAAAGACAAAACATTATTTCAAACTTTTTAGAGTCCAAAAAGTTGCGAATAGATACCCAAAATATACTTAGAGCAATGGGCGATTTAGAAAGGCTTTCTGGTAGAGCATGTGCTGGTCATGCAAGTCCAAGAGATTTGATAGCAATATCAGAAGGTCTAAAAAAATTACCTAGATTAAAGTCAATTGTTGAGTTATTTAAATATAAAATCCCTTCTTGGATTGATGAATTGAAAAATATTGATAATGAACTTTTAGCATTAGCAGATCTAATAAGTTTTAAACTAGTAGAAAATCCTCCTTTAAATACTAGTGAAGGAGGCATTATTCATGATGGAGTTGATAATGTTTTAGATGGCCTACGTAATTTAATAGACGATTACTCAGATTGGTTGAATCAAGAAGAATTAAAAGAAAGAAAAATTAGTAAAATATCAAATTTAAAAATTCAATACCATAAAAACTTTGGTTATTACATTTCAATAAACAAATCAAAAGTAAATTTAGCTCCTGATCATTGGATCAAAAGACAAACTCTTACCAATGAAGAAAGATATGTAACTACAGAAATCAAGAATAGAGAAAGTAAGATATTTCAAGTCAAAAATCGAGCGGCGGCAAAAGAATATGAATTATTTTGCGAAATAAGAAATCTTGTAGCTTCAAAAACAAAAAAAATTAGATCTATAGCAAAATCTATTGCCTGCATGGATGCTTTACTAGGTTTAGCAATAATATCATTAGAAAATAATTTTATAAAACCCACTCTTTTACCCATTACGAACTCAACATTAAAACAAAGCACGGAAATTATTGCAGGCCGAAACCCTATAGTTGAACAATTATTAACTAACAAACAATTTATATCTAATGATATTTTGTTCAACAATACGCAAAAATTAATTATATTGACTGGTCCTAATGCAAGTGGAAAGAGTTGCTTTATTAGACAGATAGGATTAATTCAAATCTTATCCCAGATTGGGAGCTTCGTCCCTGCCAGAAAAGCAAAAATTCAAATTGCTGATCGAATATTTACAAGAATTGGGGCCGTAGATGATCAATCATCTGGACAATCGACCTTCATGGTAGAAATGTCAGAGACTGCATCAATATTAAATCAAGCGACATCAAACTCTCTTGTTTTACTTGATGAGATAGGAAGAGGAACATCTACTTTTGATGGGCTATCCATAGCATGGTCAGTAAGTGAATATCTTGCGAGAAAAATTATATGTAATACCATTTTTGCGACCCATTACCATGAACTGAATTATCTTAAAAATACAAATGCAAATGTAGAAAATTTTCAAGTTTTAGTTAAGCAAAATAATGATCAACTGGATTTTTGTCATAAAATCGAAAAAGGTGGTGCGAACAAAAGTTATGGGATTGAAGCTGCAAAGTTAGCTGGGGTACCTAAAGAAGTAGTTGATAAAGCTAAATTAGTTTTAGATTATTTAGAAAATAATAATAAGTTGAATTCTCAAATTAAAATTAAATAAATTCTTTCAAATAGTTTCTCTCAATAAGGCGTTGACAGCTGCTGCAGCCATAGCAGCACCTCCTCTTGTGGAGTTAACAACAATCCTTGGATAATTACTATTAAGTAGTTTTTCTTTACTTTGTCGTACCCCAATAAAACCTACAGGCATTCCAATAATTAAACTAGGAATATGTTTTGAATTCTTGAGAATCTCTAATAAATTAATTAATGCTGTTGGGGAGCTCCCAATCACAATAATTGGTGATTTAACTCCTAAATTGTTAGACGATAATTCAATCCAACCTTTTTCTATCCCATACGCAGTTTTAGTCAGTCCTAATAAATCTTTATCATTAAACCATTCTTTTGCCGAAATAACTGAGTTTCCACTTGTATTTTTTGCCATTGATTTAATAGCTGCTGCAGCCATATCAGTATCAGTCAATATTGGTGCGCCTTCTTTTAAAGATTTTATTGCTTTTTCACACGCTCCTTCACTAAATTCCAAAAGATTCTGGATATTAAAATCACCAGAAGTATGAATTAATCTCTCTAAAACTTTTTTTTCTAAGTAATTAAAATTATTTTTAATCAAATTAGATCTTATAAATCTAATACTTTCTAAAAAAATAGGATGGTCTTTTATCATTAAATTTTAATTTACCCTATCCTAAAGTTAAGCATAATTATAATAAGCCTCTTTTTAGTAAATATGCCAATTCAAATAATATGGGGAAATGATTTAAATGCATGCAATAAATTTATTAAGACAATAATTGATCAAAAAGTATCGAAAATATGGGGAGAGATAAATGTTAGCTTTTTCAATGGTGATGAAGATAATCAAATCAAACAAGCATTTGATGAAGTACTTACTCCTCCTTTGGGGGATGGATCAAGATTAGTCATTTTAAAAAATAACCCAATATTCACGAATAAAAATGAGGAAATAAGAATTAAATTTGAAAAAATTTATCAAAATATTCCAAGTAATACTTACTTGATTTTGCAAAATGACAAAAAACCAGATACGAGACTCAAAAGTACGAAATTTATTAAAAATTTAATAAAAAAAAATTTAGCAATTGAAACTTCTTTTTCTTTACCGGATATCTGGGATTATGAAAGTCAGAAAAGATACTTAGAAGTTACAGCAAATTCAATGAATATTAATCTAGATAAAGGGGCAGCCGAATTAATTATTAATTCAGTAGGTAATGATAGTGTGAACTTAATGAGCGAACTAGCTAAAGCAAAGTTATATCTATCTGCATCAAATAATAATGAAAATAAAGAACTTATTCTCAAAAGTGATGATGTAAAAAAAATTTTTAATAATCGTCAGTCAAATATCTTTAAAATAATTGATCATCTATTACAAAATAATATCAATGAAAGTCTTATAGAAATCCATTCTTTATTAAAAAAAGGTGAACCCGCGTTAAGACTAAACGCAGGATTAATAAGTCAAATCAGAATGCATACAATAGTTAAATTACTACATAAATCTGGCGAAAAAGATTTAGGAAAAATATGCAAAATTGCTAATATATCAAACCCTAAAAGAATTTTTTTTATCCGTAAAAAAGTAAATAATACATCTTCTGATTTTTTAATTAAATTGATGACTAATTTATTAGATATTGAAAGTTCATTAAAAAAAGGCAATAATCCTATTAATGTTTTTACTGAAAATCTCATTAACTTAAGTTAATCAAATATTAAGTTTAATAATTTATATTATGATTTAGATATGGCTTTATTAATAAAAAAATTTGGCGGCACTTCTGTTGGAGATATTACAAAAATAAAAGCTATTGCACAAAATATTGGACAAAGTAAAGAGGCTGGAAATGAAATTGTCGTAGTTTTATCTGCAATGGGTAATTCTACAGATCATTTAAATAAGTTAGCAGAATCAATAAGCAAAAATCCAAATAGCAGGGAATTAGATATGCTCCTATCTACAGGAGAGCAAGTATCAATTGCACTTCTATCAATGTCACTAAATGAATATGGAATACCTGCAATATCTATGACCGGGAGCCAAGTTGGAATTGTTACTGAATCAGTTCATGGAAAAGCAAGAATTCTAGATATTAAAACAGAACGTATACAAAACTATATTGATCAAGGTTATGTTGTAGTTGTTGCTGGTTTTCAAGGTTCAACTCTAAGTCATACTGGATCAATGGAAATAACAACCTTAGGAAGAGGGGGTTCAGATACTTCAGCAGTAGCCCTTTCAACTGCTTTAGGTGCAGAAACTTGCGAGATATATACAGATGTTCCTGGAGTTCTAACCACTGATCCAAGAATAGTACCTAATGCAAAATTATTAGATATTATTAGTTGTGAGGAAATGCTAGAACTTGCAAGTGTGGGTGCATCGGTACTTCATCCTAGAGCTGTTGAAATTGCACGTAATTATGGTATTAAATTATATGTTAAATCAAGTCAAACACTATCAAATGGTACTCTTCTGCGTAGCACAATAAAACCATTAGCTCTAACAAGAGGAGAATTAGAATTAACAAAAACTGTTAATAGTCTTGAAGTATTAGAAAATCAAACAGTATTTAGTATTTCGAATCTACCTGATAGACCTGGAATTGCAGCTAAAATATTTGAAACGTTGTCTGAAGAAAATATTAATGTTGATTTAATAATCCAAGCTACTCATGAAGGAAATAGTAATGATATTGCATTTACTGTTAATGAGTTTGAATTAACGAAAACAATTGAGCAATGTAAATTAATAACAAATCAATTAGGTGGAGAATATAATTTCAAAACAAATATGACTAAGTTAAGTATTCAAGGAGCTGGAATAATGGGAAGACCAAGTGTTTCCGCTGATTTATTTGAAACTTTATCGCAAGCAAACATAAATGTAAGGTTAATAGCCACCAGCGAAATCAAAGTCAGCTGCGTACTTGATATAGATAATATTCCAAAAGCTATTAGATTTGTAAGTGAAAAATTTAAATTATCTGATAAACAAATTTTTATTAATCCAGTATTTGAGAAAGAGGATCAGCCTGAAGTAAGAGGAATTGCACTAGATAAAAATCAAGTTCAAGTAAGTTTTCGGAACCTACCTGACAAACCTGGTGTAGCAGCTTCAATATGCTTAGCTCTTGCAGAGAGTAATTTAATCTTTGACACTATTGTTCAATCTGAAAGGTTCACATCTTTCAAAACCAAAGACATAAGTTTTACAATGAACAAACAAGACAGAGTAAAAGCTAATAAAATTTTTCACTCTTTAACAAAAAAATTAGCCGGATCATTTGTTGAAGATGGACCTGCGATAGCCAAAGTAAGTACAGTAGGAGCTGGAATGGCATTTAAAGTTGGAACAGCTGGGAAAATATTTAGAGCACTTGCAGATAAAAATATTAATATCGAAATGATTGCTACAAGCGAGATAAGAACTTCATGTATTGTCTTAGAAAAGGATTGCGATCATGCAGTTAATGCTATTCATTCTTATTTCGAATTACATAAATAAATAATTAATTAATTAATTAACTAACTATTTCTAGACAATTTTTGCCTAAGTTTCTTAATTCTATCTCTAAGATTTGCTGCCTCTTCAAAATTTAGTTCTTTTGCTGCCTCTTTCATTTTATTTTCTAATTTATCGATCAAATCCGGCATTTCTTCAAGTAAACATTGATTATCTTTGGAAGATAAAATCTCGTCAGTTTTATTATTAACAATATTTATTAGATCTTTAGATAATCCTCCAGTATCTAATTTTCTGGATAATTCTAAAAATGATAATATCGAATTTTCTATTTTCTTACCTGCAGGTCTTGGAGTAATACCATTTATTTGATTATATTTTTTTTGAATAGTTCTTCTCCTATCAGTTTCAGATATCGCTTTTTTCATGGATTTGGTAAAGTTATCTGCATAAAGTAAAGCAACACCTTCCACATGTCTTGCGGCTCTTCCAATAGTTTGAATTAGCGAACGCTCTGCTCTTAGAAAACCCTCTTTATCAGCATCTAAAATTGCAACTAGAGAAACTTCAGGTAGATCAAGTCCTTCCCTTAGCAAATTCACTCCAACTAATACATCATATTCTCCCAATCTGAGGTCTTGTATAATTTCAATCCTTTCAATTGAATGAATTTCAGAATGCAAATACCTCACCCTGACTTTATTATCAGATAAAAAATCTGTAAGATCTTCTGCCATCCTTTTTGTAAGAGTAGTAACGAGTACTCTTTGTTTCTTTTTAGCTCTAACTTTTATTTCTGATAAAAGATCATCTATTTGACCATCACTAGGCCTTACATCAATAATTGGGTCTAAAACACCAGTTGGTCTTATAACTTGTTCGATAAAATGGCCTTCGCATTGATCCAACTCCCATTGACCAGGAGTTGCACTAATAAACAATGTCTGTCTAGATTTTTCCCAAAATTCCTCACACTTTAAAGGCCTATTATCTGCAGCACTTGGCAATCGAAAACCATGATCTATTAATACCTTTTTTCTGGCTTGGTCTCCGTTATACATTGCATGTAATTGTGGGCAAGTCACGTGACTTTCATCAACTACTAATAACCAATCTTTTGGAAAATAATCAATTAAGCATTCTGGAGGAGTTCCTTCTTCTCTACCAGCTAAATGGCGGGCATAATTTTCAACCCCATTACAATATCCAACTTCTCTAAGCATTTCTAAATCATATTTTGTTCGTTGTTCCAAACGTTGAGCCTCTAATAACTTCCCTTCATAAGCAAATTTATCTAATTGTTCTTTTAATTCATTTTTTATAGCCCTAATAGCAGATTCTAATCTCTCTTTTGGAGTGACAAAATGCTTCGCAGGATAAACACTAACTTGATCAAGACTCTCAAGAATCTCTCCAGTTAATGGATCAACAAATCTAATTGCCTCTATCTCATCTCCAAATAACTCAATTCTTATCAATCTATCTTCATAAGCTGGACCAATTTCTAATACATCACCCTTAATTCTAAATCTGCCTCTAGTAATTTCTACATCGTTCCTTGTGTATTGATTATCAACTAATGCTCTTAAAGAAGAACGTAAATTGATTGATTCTCCGACTACAAACTTGACAGCAGCTTTTAAATATTCACTTGGTATTCCAAGGCCATAAATACAGCTAATAGATGCAACAACTATTACATCTTTCCTTTCAAATAATGAACGAGTAGCCGAATGCCTAAGCATATCAATCTCCTCATTAATTGAGGCAGTTTTTGCTATGTATGTATCACTTACTGGAACATACGCCTCAGGTTGATAATAATCGTAGTAAGAAATAAAGTATTCAACAGCATTCTTAGGAAAGAACTCCCTTAATTCATTACATAATTGAGCTGCCAAAGTTTTATTATGAGCCAAAACAAGTGCAGGTCTACCAGTTTGTTCTATTACATTTGCAATAGTAAAAGTTTTTCCAGTTCCAGTGGCTCCCAAAAGAGTTTGAAACTCTTTACCATTATTAACTCCATGAACTAATTTTTTAATAGCTTCAGGTTGATCACCACTTGGTTGATATGGTGCTTGAAGCTTATAGTTATTCATTTAGCTAATAACTTAATATCTTTATATACTAGGAAATTTTTTCTTTAATTATTGAATTTTTCAAGGATTCTTTTAAACCTCTAACAACAGCAATCATTGATATTAAATCATCTAGTTTGTTAACTACAGATCCAACCCCAACTGCTGCTGCTCCGCATGAAACAGCTAGTGGACATGTTACCTCACTTAAACCTGAAGCACTCATAATTGGAACAGTAATAGACTGTTTCTCAAATTCTTTACTTATTGCAAAAGTAGCTGCCAAAGTAGGTACTGACTTTTCTAATAATCCTTGTATCCCTGAATTATATGGATTAGAACTTTTACCTCCCTCAGTTTGAATGATTTCAGCACCTTCAAAAACCAATTTCACAGCAAGATCAACTTGCCTGTCTATAGGAATAGTATGAGGAACGGTGACTGATAGAGGAACATCAGGCAAAATATCTTTGGTCTCTTTTGTAAGATTTAAAACTTTTTCCTCTGAGAAAGTAATTCCTTTTTCGTAAAAACTATCATAGTTTCCTATCTCAATTAAAGAAGCTCCTGCTTTAACTGAGTTTATAAATGATTTGGGTTCCACAGAACTAACGCAAATTGGTAATGATGAAATCTCAATAGCAGATTCAACCAATTCAGGTTTACAAGCTATATCAATCAAATCAGCACCCCCTAAAAAAGCTGCTTCTGAAATCTTTTTAATAGATTTTAGCTCAAAATTACTTAATCCTGAAATTATTTTGAGTAAAGATTTATGGCTTAACTCTTCTTGAATTTTTTGTGGCAAAAGATTAATCAGACTCATTTACTTGATGAATTTATTACCTGATTGTGACATTGTTTTAGTAAAAAGGTGAATTTTTTTAAAAATATTATTTGAGTTAAACAATATGACTTATAAAAATTTTACCCAAAAGAATTGGACATCCTGGCATCATCTGCTACACAAGGAGTTTTTAAGTAAAGAAAAACTAATTCCCAGGGGAGCAAATCTGTTGATATCAGTTTCTGGAGGACAAGATTCAATGGCTTTGTTAAACCTAATCAATGATATGAAAATTCAGCATAATTGGTTTGTACATGTTTGGCATGGAGATCATCAATGGCATGAAAAATCTGAGAGATATGCAATTGAATTAAAAAATTACTGTGATAAAAAAAACATCTCATTTTTTTGTGATCGAGCTAATAAAAAAAATATTTCTTCTGAAGAGAAAGCGCGAGATTGGAGATATAAAAAATTAAGTGAAAGAGCAAATCAATTATTAAATGAAAACCAAAAAATTATGGATATTTATTTAATTACGGGTCATACGAGTACAGACAATGCAGAAACATTTTTACTAAATTTGGCTAGAGGAAGTAATTATGCAGGACTAAGCTATATAAACAAAAAAAGAATATTTGAAGATAATATTTTTTTAATAAGACCATTATTAATATTTAGCAGAGAAGATACTAAAAAAATTTGCAACTTGATGAATATTCCCATTTGGGAAGACCCATCTAACTATGATTTAAAAATCAAGAGAAATTTAGTCAGAAAAAAGATTATTCCAAATTTTGAAACTATGTATCCTGGATATTCCAAAAGAATAAATAGTTTTGCAGAAAAAATGACGCAATTTAATCAAGAACAACAAGATCTAGGTAATCTTGCATACATATCTTGTAAAGATGCGAAGGGTATAAAAAGAGAAATCTTAAATAGCCTATGCATTGAAGCAAGATGTACTATTTTAAATATTTTTTTGAAAAAAAATTGTACAAAACAATTAAATTCAAACAATATCAATGATTTAGCCACTTCAATTTTTGAAAAAAATAAAGGCCAAATCCACTTACCTGAGAGATTAAAAATAATTTGGGACAGAGATTATATAAGCCTTGAAAAATCCTAAGATGTTACTGCTGATCTTCTTCTTCTAGTCCTACCCTCAAAAGATTCCTCTTTCTCAGAATTAACTAATGGGTCTTTTGAAGATTTGGAATTATTTTGAGAATTAAGATTTTTAGGATTATTTGCATTGTTCTGATAATTATTGTTATTTCTTTTTTGGAAGTTTTGATTATTTCTATTCCTGTTATTATTATTTTGCTCTTCAGTAATTTTTGGAATATAAGCGCGTGTTCCGCTTGGTGCAGGCTGTACTAAACAAAGAATTAAAGGTTCAACTTGTAACTCTCTTCTCATTCTTCTACTTAAACCATTTTCAATTTCTCTTTGAACACCAATCCAATCTACCTCAAAATTATTAGGTCCAGTTTGCCTAGATAATTGCTTCCATCTATTTTCTAGAACCCAACTAATTTCTCTTTCTGTCCACATAGACATTTTTCTGGGTTCTGCAGTAGTCACAACCCCCCTTAAATTTACTCTTGGTGGAGCAACCATTTTCCCATCAGTACTTATAGGCGCTAAGACAGTTACTACACCATCACCTGCTAATTGCTGCCTTTCCTTTAACACTCGGGCATCAACAATTCCATTTCGAGAATTATCAAGTAACTCTACTCCTGCTTTAACAGGATCTCCTTTATTTATAGAATCAGAAGTTAATTCAACAACATCTCCATTTTCAATTATTAATATATTATCTTTTGGAACTCCCATTGTTTGAGCACTTCTGCTATGACAAACAAGCATTCTATGTTCTCCGTGTACAGGAACAAAAAACTTAGGTTTAGCTAATGCCAACATTAATTTTTGATCTTCTTGGAAACCATGACCAGAAACATGTATATTCTCACCTTTTCCGTAAACTACCTTCGCTCCCATTTTCATCAATCTATCTATTGTATTTACGACACCAATAGTATTTCCTGGAATTGGGCTAGCAGAAAATATAACAGTATCAGTTGTTTTAAGTCGAACATGTTGATGCTCACCACGAGAAATTCTACTTAAAGCAGCTAAAGGTTCCCCTTGACTACCAGTCATCAATAATAAAGTTTCTCTATCAGGTAAATCTCTAATTTGTTTAATAGGGACAAACAAATCATCTGGGCATTTCATATAACCAATATCTCTTGCTTTAGCAATAACATTTATCATCGATCTACCCAACAAACCAACCTTTCTTCCATGTTTCATAGCCAATTCTAAGATCATTGTCACTCTGTGAACAGAACTAGCAAAGGTGGTAAGGATCACTCGTTCTTTTGCCTCTGAAATATGTTTTTCCAAAGAAGGATAAATAGTCTTTTCAGAGGGACAAAAGCCAGGAACTTCTGCATTCGTAGAATCACTAAACATGCATAAAACCCCCTTCTCTCCGTAATAAACCATTCTTTCAATATCAAATTGTTCTCCATCTACTGGCATATGATCAAACTTAAAATCGCCAGTAAATATAATTGTGCCGACAGGTGTTGTAACTGCTAATGAAAAACTGTCACAAATTGAATGAGTATTGCGAATAAATTCAACAGAAAAATGCTGTCCAACTTTAACAACATCTCTTGGATTTACTGTCTGTATTGTCGTTCTATCGGATACACCTGCTTCCTCCATTTTTCCTCTTAACATGGACATTGCAAGTCTTGGACCATAAATAATCGGAATATTAAAGTGCTTCAGATGATGAGAAATACCTCCAATATGATCTTCATGCCCATGAGTTACTATCATTCCTTTAATTCTTCTCTGATTTTCTTTTAAAAAAGTTGTATCTGGCATGACAACATTTACTCCATGCATGCCATCTGAAGGAAAGGCTAGTCCAGCATCAACCAGCATTAATTCATCTCCGAATTCGAATACACATGTATTTTTTCCTATTTCATGTAAGCCACCTAATGGAATTACTCTTAGAGTTGGGCTATTACTTTTAGATCCTTGTGAATTAATTGAAGATCTATTAATGGTTGAATTTGATCTTGATTGCATAATTTAAAAATTTATAAAGTCTTGCTTGTAATCAAACTAATTTTATTTAAATTTAATTATCAAGTTAAATAGAATCCTTAATGTAAGGATTTGAGGATAATTGAAAGTTGTTTTTTCATGTCCATAGCTAATGGAGATAAAGGACTCCTAGGATTACCTACATTCCATCCAGAAAGCTCTAAAGCTGCCTTAATTGGAATAGGATTTGTTGTCATAAAAAGTGACTTAAAAAGCGGTTGAAGTCTTTCATGAATTACTAAAGCAGATGGCAATTCCCCTTTATGAAATAATTCAATCATTTCTTTAAGTTGAAGGCCAACCAAATGGCTTGCCACACTTACTACACCAACAGCACCAACAGATAACATAGGGAGCAACAATGAATCGTCTCCACTATATACAGAGAGTTTAGGGCCACAAACTGACCTCAACTCTGTTACTTCCTCTATTCTACCGCTTGCTGCTTTAATACTGAGAATATTTGAGAAATTCATAAGTTTGTTTACAGTATTAGGTAATAAATTACAACCAGTCCTTCCTGGTATGTTGTAAAGCATTAGCGGTAAATCCTTAGCTGCAGTCGCTACAGAACTAAAGTGATTATAAAGACCTTCTTGAGGAGGTTTATTGTAATAAGGAACTACAACTAAAGCGCCATCTGCACCAAATTTGTACGCTTTCTTCGTAGCCTCTACTGCCTCACTTGTGCAGTTACTTCCTGTTCCAACTATTATTTTACACCCAGAACTTAAGGAGCCTTTAACTGCAACAAACAAATCATGCTGTTCAGGCCATGAAAGAGTTGGAGATTCTCCTGTTGTTCCACAAAGCACAATTCCATCTGAACCATTTTCATAAAGGTAATTTGAAAGTTTAATAGCTAATTCATAATCCACTTCTCCATTTTCTTTAAATGGAGTAACCATCGCAGTCAATATTCTCCCAAAAAATGGATAAGTAGATTTAGTATTATCAACATTCATTTTTTTGGAATTAATAGTTCAGCTATTTGAACAGCATTAAGGGCTGCTCCTTTCCTTATTTGATCTCCACATAACCACAATTCTAATCCATTGGGATTACTTATATCAGTTCTTAACCTTCCCACGGCAATATTATCTCTTCCCATGACATCATTTGGCATAGGAAACCTATTTTTTTGATAGTCTTCTATGATTTCTATCCCATCTGCATTTTTTAAATGATCCATAGCACATGAAGGTTTGATAATATCCTCAAATTCAATATTAACTGATTCAGAATGGGCTCTAAGAACTGGAACTCGAACACATGTAGAAGAAAGTTTTAAATCAGTAATATTAAGAATTTTACGAGTTTCGTTAGTCATTTTCATCTCTTCTTCACAGTAATTATTTGCAAGCATTGGTGAATTATGAAGGAATAAATTAAATGCCAAAGAATAAGGTAAAACTTTACTTTCTATTGGATTTCCCTGCAAATATTTCTTAGTTAAAAACTGTAATTCTTCCATTGCTAATTGTCCTGCTCCGCTTACCGATTGATAAGTTGAAACTATCACCCTTTTTATGGGAGAAATCTTATTTAGAGGAGCTAAAACCAAAGTCAGTAATATAGTTGTGCAATTCGGATTAGCGATAATACCATTATGCTTTAGAGCATCACAAGCATTTACTTCAGGAACAATAAGAGGGACATCATTTTCTAGCCTAAATGCGCTTGAATTATCAATTAATAAAGCATTCTGATCTTGAACTGTTGATAACCATTTTTTTGAAATACTTCCACCAGCAGAAGCAAGAACTAGATCAACATTTAAGAACTCATCTTTAGTAGCTTTTTTAGTAACAATTTCTTCTCCTTTCCATTTAATGACCTTACCTTCTGAACGTTCAGATGACAGCAATATTAATTCTGAGATAGGAAACTCTCTTTCCTCCAGAATTTTAAGTAGTTCAGATCCAACTGCACCTGAAGAACCTAAGATAGCAACCTTTAAAGGCCTATTTGGCAAAAATGGAGATTTTCTCACTATCTAAAACAAAAAATTATGAAATTGAATATTTTTCTTACTGTATCAAAAAAGTTAACTTTCAAGGAAATCACTTAATGTGGAATAATTAAGTTTCTGCTTATTGTAATAATTTTAAAAAACCCAAACATGATCAAAGAAGCATTAATAGTAAAAACAACCTCACTTCCTCAAAGTAGGATCGCACTTGAATTAGAAATACCATCTAATACATGCAAATCATGCGTAAATGAGACAATAAATTCACTTACTCGTTCAGCTAAAATTCCAGGGTTTAGGCTTGGCAAAATTCCAA
>QCTB01000009.1 GCA_003209055.1 Prochlorococcus sp. AG-670-O13 | reverse complement strand
CTTAGCTATTATTGGAATCCAAATTTATTTTTTTTTTCGGTTTCCCAGAAAAAGGTTAGTTCTTTTAAAAGAGCTTTGACTTCCGAATTTGATGAGCCTGAATCATTTTGGAATTTTTTGCAAAGTTCTTTTATTTCATTAAATGCTTGCTCTTTTAATATTACTTTTTGATCTGAATTATCCATATTAAAAATATTAAACACCATTACAGTTGAAGCCACTACAATCAATAACTCTTAGAATTTTTATTATAAAATTATGGAATTTATAATCAAAAAAAATAAGCCCATGTTGTGAAGATAGCAATAGCAGAAAAAGCAAAGGCAGCGTATTGTAGCCAATGGATCCCAGTGCTATCTAATCCATTTTTATCGAAATCAGAATTACTCAATTTTTTTTTAATTTTTCCTATTATAAAAAAAATTCCTTTATTATGCTGATTATGGTTTTAGTTCTGTATAAATATTACTAAAGTTAATAGTATTGGATTTTTAATTTTTTCTATGCCATGAATCTTGATAAAGCCAACTTAAAAAAGTAAGAGTCAAAACATTTCCAAAAGCATAAATAAATCCCCACAATGGATTATACAAAGTCGAAATTATAGTAGATATTATAAATATAATTAATCCAGTTACTACTAAATCTTTGACAGGTAAATCATCTGTATTAATAGAATTAATCATTTAGGTTTAAAATAATTTTATTATATTAATATAAGATAATTCATTAAGACTTTTAGGATATTTTTCTAATTCCTCTTTTGAAAATGGATAGCAAATTTATCAAGATTTCTCAATATAATTATATAACTAAGACTCCTATGCCGCCCCATTCCGATATCGGCGAATCATCAAATAATTCATAAGTAGATTTATATTTTGTTTTTATAGATAACCATTTTTTTCGAACTCCAACAGATGGCTTTTGAATATATTCGCGAATATCATGAAAAATAATAAGTCCACCTTTCCTAACTAATCTTGAATATAAATGGAAGTCCTTAGAAATGCCTTCAAAACTATGATCGCCATCTAAATAAAGAAGGTCAATTTTTCTGCCATTCAGTAAATCAATTACTTTTTTTAACGATTCTTGTGATTGTGAATCTTCTCTGATCGAAAAGAGTGTTTGTGTATTTTTTAGATTTTTAGAATGAAAATCAGATGTCGTCATATTTTTTACTTCCTCAAAATTAGACAAATTTTTTGGAGGCAGATCAATTGAAATAAATAAAGCATTTTTAGTAGCTAGTTTTGAGAAAAAAAATAAATTCCCACCAAATGCAGTTCCAATTTCAAGGATAATTTGTGGCCTTTTTAGACTTTTTATTAAAGCCCATAGTTGGCAAAGCTCGCCTGGTTTTTGAACAGCTTTTTTTATTTTTATGCTATAAAAGGAGATAAATATAGAAACCCAATCGTATTTGAAGAAAAGTTTAAAGAAAAGTAATTTATTTTTTATATTTTTCAAATAATTCTTTTGCATATAGAAAATCAGAAACAGTAAGAAATATAAAAAATACTTGTTAGTAAAACCTCAAGTTTTTTATAAGTGTAGCTTTAAATTTATGCAAACTTTAAAATATTATTAGTTATTATTTTTATTTTTTAGATTATCTAAGAAAAATATTAAATACTTAACCTTTTTTGCAAAGTTTAAGATTTCCATTCGTTGGAATTAAACTAATTTTCTTTATTTTTTGGAATTAGTGATCTTAGTGATAAAAATTGGATTTAAAATCCTATAGATTTGTGTTTTTTAATTAGTATAAATACCTTATGTTGAAAACCTTATTCAGTTTTTGCTCTCGTAGAGGGATTTTGTTTTTTATTATAAGTATTTTAGTTTTAATTTTTTTAATTTTGAATAAGGAAGAAAGAATAAAAAAATTTAAATCAATGACTAGCCAAGAAAGGCAAAAATTAATTTTAAATAAGATGAAAGATAAAGGAATAGATGTAGGTAGTGGAGTTCCAAATAAAAATTATGACAGTGAAGAAGTTTGCGAATTAATTATTATTACTAATTGCTTACCTGGATTAAGAAAAAAAATTTAAATATAAAGAAATAAAATTGTTAGATAGGAGCATCTTTAATATTTTCAATTAAAGTAGATATTAATTTTGCAGAGTGATTATTATATTTTATAAGAAATTCATTAAAGTCCTGGGCTGAGCTTTCATTTGCCTCGTCAGAAATAACTCTGATTATCTGAAATGGAATTTTCTCCTGTTTAGCTACTTGCGCTACAGAAGCTCCTTCCATTTCTACCGCAATTAGGTCTTCTATATTTTTTGATAACTTTTCAACCTCTTTCTTTTCGTGAACAAATTTGTCTCCTGTCGCAATTAAACCTTCATGAAGGTTTCCAAACATTTCCAAAGACCCATCTCTTTTTGATTTTTTTAAAGTAAACAATGCCCAATTAGAAATTAACTTTTCACTTTTTATTCTTACAGTACTCAGAGCTGGTATTTCATATCTTTTGAAAAGAGGTCTCGCATCCATATCATGCTGTATTAACTCATTTGCAATTACAATATCCCATTGTTTTAATTTTGAATGTATTGCTCCCGCCACACCAGTAAAGAAAATTGCATCAATTTGAAGTTCATTAACTCGATGTCCAATTAGTCTTGTGGCCGCTCTAGCCGCACTTACTTTACCCCAGCCACTCCATGCTATTGATATATAAATATTTAGTGATTTGGAAAATGTTTTTGAAGAACTCCATTCACCAGAATAAATGTTTAGATCACCATATGCTTTTGTTTCAATGTTTTTGAGCTTATCTAGTGTAGAACCTATTTCTTCAGGCATTGCACAAAGAATCCCTATGTGTTTAGAAATAATATTTTGTTTATACATTTTTTTTGATTACCTTAAAAAGGATATAAAATATGAAATTTAGGTCAAGTTTTTTTAGTATAAGATTTTTCTTTTCTTTTGCCAATTTTACTCGATACCGGCATAATTATGAATGAGAGTAGAGTTAAAACAATTTTTTATTCTTTTTCACTTGATTCGAAAATAAAAATATCTACTATAAAACCAGCTTATAAATTAATCCAAACATCAACTACGAAGGGAAAAGCTATTTTACTAAAATAATCTTTTTAATAAGACTGAAATTTTTGTTTGGGTGAAAGATTCTTACCAACGACCTATCAATTCCAAAGCACTTGTTATTGTAAAATAAATTTTTTTTGAAGATATTAATAACCTATATTAGTTACTTATTAAGAAAGTAATTATGTACTTAAGAATAATTAGGAAATTTTTTTTGATAATACTATTAACTTTTCCTCAATACATAGGCTCAGTTAAATCATCTAATTTAAATGAATATAAAGCTAATAAATTCCCAGAGGCTTTATTAATCACTGGTTGGAAACCATCTTCAGATAAGACCAGTAACGGAAATAAAGTTAGTGAAAATACAATTAAGGCTTTAAACAAGTTTAAAAAAATACCTTCTTTGAAACTTTACTTTAAAAAAGCTAGAGGATATGCAGTCTTCCCTAATATAGCGAAAGGAGGTTTTGGTTTAGGAGGTGCTAGAGGTAAGGGTGAGGTTTTTGAAAAAGGAAATGTTATTGGATCAACTAAAGTAACGCAGGTATCTATTGGATTTCAATTAGGAGGACAAGCATTTAGCCAGATTATCTTTTTTAAAGATAAGAAATCTCTTGAAAGATTTACTGAAGGAAATTTTGAATTTGGAGCTTCAGCTAGTGCAGCATTAATTTCTGAAGGAGCAAATGCTTCATCTGATTATAATGATGGAGTTGCTGTCCTTACATACTCTAAAGGAGGTCTTATGTATGAGGCCAGCATAGGTGGACAGAAATTTAGCTATGTTGAATACTAAAAATATAAATAATATTATGTTGCAATTTTTAAAATCTTGTCTTATCAGCAACAAATTTTAGGGATATTTGAGGAAACGAATTTTTTATCAGTTAGCCAACTATTTGTGAACAAAATTCTTGGAAAATTATTTTCAAAACAAAAAGAATGATTGGAAGTACCTTTATAAATAATGGTTCTTCAGAGTCGGGGAGAAAGAATTCGAAAAACGGATTGATTATCTGATGATTAATTGTTAAAAGACCCTAAGATTGAAGGTTATGCGATTGCTATTAAATACTCACATGGCAATTTAGAAAAAGTCATAAGTAAAAAAGGAAAAGATGTTTCAGAAAAAATCAAGACAATTAAAAGTGTCACAAAAAAAATCAACATTAGACCAAGTTTTATGGTTTATAGAGAATTATTTACCAAACAAGAAACGCCGATATAATCGCAAAGAGTTACGTCTTGACATTTTAGAAGCAGAAATTTTAAACCAAATCCAAAGATTTGTTTCTTCTCGTTCCAAATTATTAAATCCAAAACAAAAGAATATGAAAATCTAATTTACTATTGGTAATTGAGCTTTACCCAGGACGTCTCAAGTAGTTTCATTTAGACAGCCTTGATTAAATGAATATTCCATAGATAAAATAGTAATAAAAATAAATTTAAGTAAATTACAATTAATTAAAAAAAATGTGTTTTTTGTTGGTTGAAAATAATCAGAATGTATGAAATAAAATTTTCAAATAAATGGTTTTTTTACTAATAAATTTGCTATACATTAATTGAGGCCAAACCTCAATGAGTTAACTCTATGTTCAACTCCAAGACATAGATTGGTTCAATATAGTACGAATCGATTTAATAACCCCTCTGGTGATTGGAATTTCTGGAGGGGTTTCTTGTTTTTACTTTTATCATAAATCATATAGATATAACCTAGCATCTAATTTTACTTACAAGAGACTCATAAGAAAGAGTAGGAAATTCAATAACTAATCAAACTTCTAAACTCATATTTAAATAAGCATATATGGAAAATTTTAAATATTAAATCTAAAATTGAAATACTAAACCTTATTGTTTTTATGGAAACTAAATTTTACAAATGGTGGAAGAATCATAGAAAATTAATAACTTTTGGCTTGTTCCTTTCCATTTTTGCTTTTTATCTCAAAACCCCTTTTGATAAGGAGGCAAAAGTAAAAGATACATGCGCGAAACTAAATTCAAGCTATCAAATCACAGGAAATGAAGCTATGAAGAAGCTTAATCTTAAAGAAATAAAAAATTACAATAATCGAGAGTTAGCTAACTATTACTGTGAGAGATATTTAGGTATTAAATAAGAAAAAATAAAACGCTTATTATTTGCACCTATTTTATTAAATGTATTTTCAGCATGTAGTTTTAATATAAGAATTTAACTAGCACTTCTTAATAGCAAAGGACGCAATCCGACTTAATTGACTCTTCAACCAATACATCCAGCATTACAAATTCTGCTTTATATCCATCCAAAAGTGTCTCATCGTAACCACTTGATTTAGCAGACATTCCTGAGACATAAATGGTAATTTTTGAATTCTTTATATTTTCAAGATGTTCGTATAAATCTCCAGTACCTTGTCCTACTATTTCACCAGCCTTTTTGCAATTTAAAATGTTTATTCCGTCTCCCGCGAGAAATAGAGTTACTTTATGGTCATTTTTTGCTGCAGTAAGGGCAACCAATAAACCTAAAGTAATTTTATTTTTGAATTCCAACCCACTGTAAATATGAACGAGAACTGTATTGTCAGTAATAATAGACATTTGATTATCCTTAAAATTCATATACTAATCTCTTTGTAAAAGATTTAACTTTTAAAATTTTGATTAGTTGGCTTTTTGTAGTTAACTTTGAGCTAAAAAAGTAAAGGTTATATCTGAGAGCCTATGCTATAACTGATTTGGGCAAAAGTATTCGAACCTAGGACCTGTTGCTCTCAAAGCACTAGACCCCCTATTTATTAGCACTATGTTAACAATCTATGATTTTCTTTTCTTAATTCTATTAGGTTTGTCTTATCAAAATAAGAATTATTTGTTCGCAATTTGTTCTCATATCTAAAATAAATAAAAGGTCTCTTTCATTGATGGCTACAAGAATAAATAAATATTTAAGTGAAATAGGTTATTGTTCTAGAAGAGTAGCAGATAGACTAATTAAAGAAGGAAAAGTAACCGTTAATGGTAAAATTCCAGATTTGGGTACCAAGGTAGAGGGAATTGATCAAGTAGAAGTTGAAGGTCAAAGAATAGAAAAATCAAATAAACAAAAAAAAATATACCTAGCCTTTAATAAACCTGTTGGAATTGTTTGTACAACCGATAGGAGAGTAGAATCCGAGAATATTATTGATTTCATCAACTTTCCTACAAGAATATTTCCTATTGGAAGACTGGATAAGCCAAGTGAGGGATTAATTTTTTTAACTAACGATGGAGATATAGTAAATAAAATACTCAGAGCAAGAAATAATCATGAAAAAGAATATATCGTGAGTGTTAATCGTCCAATTAGTAGAGAATTTATTAAAAGCATGAGTAATGGAGTTGAAATATTAGAAACTATAACTAAGAAATGTTTCGTAAAAAAATTGGGGTCAAAAAAATTCAGAATCATACTTACACAAGGACTTAACCGTCAGATTAGGAGAATGTGCGAGTCCTTAGGCTACAGAGTAGTATCATTAAAGCGCGTACGAATTATGAATATAAAGTTAGACCTACCAACTGGAATATATCGCGAATTTACTAAAGAAGAACTAGTAGAATTAACTTGGTTGCTCGAAAACTCTTCAAAAACATTTGACTAATCAAAAATCATCTCTTTTTTAGCTAAATAAGATATTTAAAAATTAATTACAAAGATTTTTTTTGAGAGAGTTTTGCTTGAGTAATTTTTTGATAATTAAAATTGATTTAACATTAATTCTGAAAAATTGAAGTAAGTTATTTGATAAAGATAAAATGAAATTAATGACATCAACTTTCTACTTCGTTCATCATGAATTTAAGGCAGGAAAAGATTAGAAATGGTAGGAAACAGCTTATGCAGTAATTTCCCCTGGTGGCGCGGATGGGATAATGCAGTGGCAGTTACTAGAGAAAAAGGATTTTATAATCATTGTCCAAATGCGGTTATAAAAGTTGGTCCTATTTATTTTTTTTTGGGAAGTTAAAAATGGAATTTCTGCTGAGGAATTTCAGGAGTTTATAGATGGACCTTCTTGTCCAGGGTTTTGACAAAATGCAATAATAAAAATCTGTAAACCAATTGACAGATCTTTATATATGGACAAACAAATTATCCTCCTGTTTTTGCTTAATAACTGAAACTCGATCTAAATTAGAGGGTATAACAATTCTCTTAAATTAATGGCAAATCCAGATCAAAAAACAATATTGCTAGAACAAACTTATGACGAAATCAAATTAATTTGCATGAAATTCCAGGACGACTCTGGGGCTACAGATAAGGAAGTAAAAACTTTATTGCGAGAACTTGCTAGGGTTTGGGAAAAAGGAAATTAAATGGAATTACTGCATCAAATATTTCCTATATGGCATATTTATCTAGATGTATTTCTGCTTGGTGTAGGTTTATATGTTTACCTTAGAATTATTAAAAAAATAAATACAAAATAAATGACACTTTTACTACTCCCATTACTTACTGCTATAAATGATCGGGAGAGAGGATTCGTACCTGAGGCCTAGTTGTTCTCCCAAAGCTCTAAACAGTCTTAGTGCAGAACAACTATATATTTGAACTGTAACTATATTCTTGCGGGGGATGGTATAGTTTGTCATCTCAAATTTAATGCTTTACAGCCATTTTAAACTTCCCAATCAATATCAAATTCTTAATCAAACTCCTTACCCTCGTTCAGAACTTCTCTAATATAAGTATCTTGTAGCTCGTCGTTGTAGCCATTTTCTTTAATCAACTTTTCTAGTACTTTTTCTATTTTTCTGTCATCTTATAAAGTAAATAATCCCTCCTACAAAAGTACTCCCTACAAGTATCAAGACCATAAGAAGAGCTATCAATTTTGGTAAACTTCCAATCATTTAATTTTTATCTACTACTTCTCCACCATACTCTCTTGCTATTATATCTAAACACCTAAGTATATCTTTATTTTTTAATAGATCTGTTTGTTCCAAATAATTAAGAAGTATCCTTATTTGTTCAATAGTATTTTCTTCTAATTCTTTCATTAGTAATTAATAATAATCTGCCAATTATTATAGAACTTTCTACTTATATAGACTGCCGATAAAATTTATCAGTAACTTGTCGGCAATCTGTCGGCTAATGTAATCGACATAATTAATGTATATCTGATTTCTTTTGTTATGAATAATTCAATTAGTAAAGCCCTTTTATCTGTTATTGCATTAAGTACTTCAATTATGGCAGTTAAATTAATACCTATTTCAAGAAAGGCTTACTTATTTAACTTGTGCAGGAATGATATGCTTGGTGGAATGAGTCTTATCTTCTTGCCGAAAACTATAAAAGTGGAAATAAAAAGAAATGAGGAAAGATATAGCAAAGCTATTGATAAATCTAATTATTATCTCCAAAAAATTTATAAAAAAGTTAGGAATTACTTTAGTTCTTCATGGCCAAGAAGCTCCATATGCCTTTTGTGAAAGAATAGGTTTTGATTGGTATGTTGACGTGATTGATTCAATAAAGCTGTTTGATTAAGGACACTTTTTAAATAAGTTTTGTATTTGCTGAGACTTATTGCTTTAACTTATCGGGGCGAGAGGATCCCAACCCGCGACCTATTGCCCTATAGCACTTGATCGTTAATTTCTAAAGCATAATTGATTGATATTAGATTTAAAATGAAACGCTTACAACCTTCCTCCAAAAGTACCTTTTTACCCTATTTAGTCTTTTTACTTTTTAAGATATATGAAATACTAATCTCTAAAAAAAATGATTGATAAAAAAGAAGACAATATTCGAAGCGAAAGCTATTACCCAGATAGTAATTATTATCTTGACCAGGACAATGCTCCTAAAGAGACTCTACTTTCTGAAAATCAAATATCCAATACTTCTAAATTTCAATGGCCAAATAGCTATTGGTTTATTGCGGAAAGAACAAATGGAAGACTGGCAATGATAGGCTTCATGGCTGTCATTATTAACTACACTTTATTTGGATGGATAGCATATCCAATCCTTTAAAGTTTGAATTTTTTATATTTACTTAATTGACAGTCGAACTAACATAGAGGATTACAAATTCTAAATATTGGTAAAAATAATTTGATGATTAACTCGCAGTGATCGAGCTTAATTTTTAGTATAGATTCAATTATTTGCATATACTTATTTAATTATGGGAGAAGCTAGAAGAAGAGAGGAGCTAGGCCTACCTCCAAGAGAAAAGAAAATTGAAGTTGATAAATCGGATAGATACTTTTCTTGGCTTCAAATTACTAAATTAACAATTAAAAAATATCCTTATATGGGAGTTGCAACTATGGCATTAGGAGGAATAATTTTTTTAGTAAGTGGTGGAGCAAATAGTATTAGTAATTAATTAAGTATTTTTTTGGAGATCTTCGGAGATTTTAGAGCCAACTCTAGGGCCCTTTCTCATCTGAGAATGAAAGCAATAAAAAAGAGAGTATGGGTAACTCTCTAATATGAATTGGTTTTGAAGAGTTGGGGCAACAGGATTAGAACCTGCGACCTATTGCTCCCAAAGCATACGTCACTTAATTTGCTACGGCAAGTTAAATATTTAGGCAGATTAAAGTTTTTCAGCTAATTTAACAGGGATTTAAATACTTCTCAATTTATACGTAAATCAAGGAAAAATATTATGGAAAAGAAATTTAAAAAATATGCTTTAAAAATATTTTTGTTATTAGGTAAATTTTCTCACATTTTTTTACCAAATTATATTTTTCTTCCTTGTTTAACATCAATAAAAAAAATTCCTTACGGGTCAAAATTTATTATGTGTTTTGATCCAAACTTAATACGCAAAGTATATCAATTTAACTTAAAGCCAAGAGAATTTAATTTAAGAGGTAGAGATTGGAAATTAATATTAAATATAAGAGATCACATAGGTTTTACTAGTTATCTAAGACAAAAGCCATTTGAGATGAGTGTTTATCGTATCGTAAACAAATTGCAGGAAAATAAACGTAATATAGTAATTGACATTGGAGCTAATGTAGGAACAGCTTCGATTCCAATTTGTGCAATTAAAAACTATGAATTAATTGCGGTTGAGCCTTCAAAAGAGAATGCATCAATACTTCTAAAAAATATATATCTAAATAATTTAAGGTCAAAAATCTATATATGTGCTTTAGGTGAAAAAATAGATAAAAAATATACGAAACTTTTTATTAATAATGGTAATACAGGTGCAAACTCACTCATTAAAGGATGGAATCCTTCAGTAAAATCTTTAGATTCTCAGCAATTTGAATATGTTGAAAGTAAAAGTTTCGATCAGATAATTGATCAGGGAAAAGTGGAAATAGATAATGTTCTTGTTGTTAAAATAGATGTTGAGGGAATGGAAGAATTAGTTTTAAGAGGCTCTCGCAATTTTCTTAAATTAAATACAGCCCCAATTATTTTGGAATATAGAAGGGATATGTTTTTAAATTATCTAGAAAAAGATTTGAACAATATTATAGAATTTCTTGAAAATTATGAATATTCAATATACTCACTAAATGACAATGGAAATCTAGGGTATTTTGATTCAAAAAAAACATATGAAAATATAATTGCTCTAAAAAATGATAGTCCTTTAAATAAAACTATTTTGATTGATAATCTCTAAATTCTACAAATTAAATTTTTAAAAAATTAATAAATATATTTATTTTGAGTAAGTTTTGCGTGAAGTAATTTTTTGAGTTAACTATACATTAGCTGAGACTTACTGCTATAAATGATCGGGGCGACAGGATTCGAACCTGCGACCTAGTGCTCCCAAAGCAACCGCTAAGCAAATTGCGACAGTAGGCTAAATAAACAAGTGAGTCTATAGCTTATTAGTAGGTATGACTAGGATTAATATGAGTCTCAGCATTGCATCCATATGTTGCATGGTATAGCGTATTTATGCAAAAGCTCGCTCAAATCTCGCTCATATGCAACCTAGTGCTCTATCAGCACTAGATCGAAGATATTTTAAATTTATTAATTACGGTATATCTTAAATAAGGGACAGTTTGTAATTTTTTTTTTTCTTACTATAAGTACTAAAGATGTTTTAAATTTATGCGTTCATTTTTATTATTCCCTTTACTTTTGGGTTTCTCAGCTCCAGCTATTGCAAATTCAGAAACGTTTTATATTTCTGTATCAGCAGAGAGCTATAAAAACTATATTCTTAGTGGAACTGATAGAAATGGATCTGTAAGAGGAAATGATCCTAAAGTTACTGTTGATCAAGGAGATACAATTATTTTTGATGTTGATGCATCTCGTCATCCGTTATATATAAAAACTGAATTTTCTCGTGGAGGAGGTAATCAGGTAACCACTGGGACAATTTCTGGTACTCAAGGGACTCAAAATGGAAAATTAGCATGGAATACCATGGGCGTACCAGCGGGAACTTACTATTATGTCTGTTCTCCGCATGCATCTTTTGGTATGGGTGGGTCTATTATTGTTGATTAATATGAAACGCTTATTACTTACCCCTAAATTCAAACGTTTTAAAAAAAGTTCTTTTTTCATATCACTTAATCAGAATACTTCTCCTGTTTATGATGCTAAAGAAATAAAAAAACAAGAACAAAAAGAAGCTATTAAGAAGTTATATCCATAAAAAAAAGGGCGTTAGCTACGCCCAAGTTAAAAGCTAGATCATCCCCATCACCCAGCCTTTGTAATATACTAGCACTATATATAGTGTTTGACTGTAATTTTCCTTGCTTTAGGTGGGTTGCTTATTCCTGTTTATTTGCAGTGATAGAAATCTTCCTTCACCTAGGCTCGCAAGGGTCTTTTTTTGCCTATAACAACCAAAACGTGAATGATTCAGACAGCATATAAAACAGTCACTATATATACTCTTTAAAGAGATTGCAAAGTACCAGAGTAAAAAAAATTAATGTTAAATATTCAATTTGTCACTTCAAAATCAAACTAATAGTATTTTTCCATGGAATTATCAAATTGGAGATGAGTATTTCCAAAAGAGCCTTGGATTCTAAATAAAGGGAAGGAATATATAACTATTGAGAATAATGCAGATAACAAAGGGGGTTTTTTTTCAAAAGAATTAAGAAAGACGTCTTTCTCTTAACCCTTTACAAATAAAATCGACATATAACCAATTGATGAATTTGGGTTATAAGCTACGAATAATTAAGTTCTAATTTTCTAAAGCTACATTTTACAGGGATCTAACTTGGGTTTTAAAATATTAATAAGAATCGGAGAGCTAGCGGCAACCACAGACATAGAAGCAGCATTAGTAAAAGAGTAATAGCATGGAAATTAGGGACGTACTGTTCTTTAAAAATTTGTGTCTTCATAATCTATCTAGCCATCTTAAGTTTGATCTCTCTTCTGACCAGTAAACCAATTACGAAAACGCACATATTCATTAAAAATACGTCTGATGGCATTAATAAAAAAAGTCTCTACTTAATTAATAGCAAAAATATTGGTATACGAATCAAGATAGGCAAACTAATCGTCATATACCAAGCAACTCCGGCTGGATGGATTCGATTCACATTCTTTATCCTGGTAATCAGATAAGTCTGTTGATACTCCTTGCTCTTTCATTAAATCTTTAAGAGTTGGATATTCTTTTGCAAGATCAAGATCCCTTAATTTCTTATCTTGAATTGCGAATGGTGAAGTTTTTAAATTCATAATTACCTTAAAATTTTTGTTGGATTCTGACCACCGAACGTGGATGATCATGGACGTAAGAGTTAAACTCTCTTGCAAGCATCAAGCAATCGTACGCATCGCGAGCATAGAACCCTAATTGATGTGTATTGTTTGATGAATCTTTGTAACTTAGTACATATTTTTTACAAGATTTGATAGGTGTTGAAGACATTTGAACTCATTACTGCTACTACTATGTTCTAACTAGACAAGCTAATCAAACGACTAATAAATATGTACGGTTTGAGGTACTCCAATATACGGATAGAGGATCAACAATTGCATCTCAATATGGTTATTATTTTAAAGTCAATAAAAGAACGAAATAAAATTTTATTTACTATTTAAGTTATTTATTGATCAACATTAGCAGGGCTTAATCCAAGATTTAAAACACAATTATCAAAATAAGTATGTAAATAGTTTTATTGCTGAGCTTGTACCTGCATTAGTTGCAAGACTTGTTGAATTAGAATTAGATAGAAACACAAGACCCAAAGCAGAAATACAAGCTATTAGTGAAAGTTTTAAAATATTATCTACAAATATTGCTGATAGAGAAAATAGGGGAGGAGTTGAAATCTATTAAGAGTGTATTAGACCGCTTGTAGGGCGCAAATAAGTTTGATATTTATGCAGAATTTGAAGATTAAATTAATACTATATATATGTATTGTAAATTTTATAATTGAAAATTAATTCTCAGGGTAGGAGTTTAATTTTTAGTATTGGAACGATTATTTGTTTATTGCTTATTTAAGTCATAGTAAGCGAGTTCAGGTAGCGAAGTATTGCAAGGTATAGTAAATCCTCGCTCAAAGCTCGCTCAGTCCCATTATTCTCAAATGTAATCAATAAAAAAATAGGCTGGGAACCAGACTATTAGATGGATTCTAAGAGTCGGGGCGAGACATGATTCGAAACTGCGACCTAGTGATCCCAAAGCACTCGAGATGTTTTTTAAGAGATTTGTTGGAACTTTTGATATTACTGATTAATTATCTAATAGTTAATGATTTCTAAGACAGAAAAAACAGCACTGATATTGTTTGAAATGTCATGATATTAGTCGGGAGAGGCTCTCGGAGGGTCTCTTCATCGACCTAGTGCCAAGTAGAACTTTGGAAGTTGTTTTTACTCTTTAATTTGAAAAAAGATTTGCATAATTTCTTACAACTGGTAATTTTAGTGAGCTTTTATAAGTTCAAATGCAAGATCAAAGAATTCAAAAGATAGCAGCTGTTGCAGTAAACATAACTAAGGTACTGGTAATAATTTATCTAGGCTTAGTAGAAGTATTTAAAATAGGCAAATCACTTAGAAAGACGTTAGATCCTGAATTTGATACTTCTCGAAGATGGGCTTCACAATCTTATTCAATTCTAAAAAAACGACAAGCAAAACAAAAACTAGCGGGTGTTTAATACTTAATTGCCATCTGCCAATAAGAAAGAGGTAGAAGTAGTAAGGGTTTCATTTATAAGGTGATATTTTCTTCTTCAAGTTTTTTCTTAAGCTCTGTAGGCATATAAGCAATATCTTTCTTAATTGCCTCAATGGCATCTTTATACTTATCAGGTTCAGCTAAAAGCATTTTGATCAAATTGTATTGTCTTTCTATTTCTTGTGAAGAAAATTTTCCCATAAAAAAAGAGGGTTTATTCCTCTATGTTAGATCGACTGTCAATTACTTATTTTTGCGGTGCAAGTAGTAAGCGTTTCATTTAATTAGTTAATTATTTTTTTAATTTTTTCTAAGTTCCATTTATCAAAAATTAATTTCATTTCTTTTTCGTAGTATCTTACCTTCTTTGCGAAAGGTAGTTGTTGAATAATTATCCCAAAGGGAAATCTAATAAAAGATGAAACATAAACAATATAAAACTCGACAAAAGATGGTTTTTTTGGAAGCGGTAAATTTTTTAAGTATGCCCAATCAATGCATGGTTTTAGTTGCTCATCACTAGCAGCAATATTTTTTCTACACATCCACCAAGAGAATAGATAAATGCAAATAAAAATCGGTAACGGAAGAAGTCGCAACATTAAATATCAAAGATTATTTTTCTTCTAATTAATTCTATAAACTATATTTGATTTTTATTCGAAATTCGTTTTTATATATAGAGAAGTTTTTAAGATGCAAGATTAAAAAACTAAAGCTATCTCCGAGATAGCAAAAATAATTGGAGAGTGTAGATAAAATGATGAGCTTGCTGAGGGTTATAAGAGGGAGATATAAGATCAGGAGAAAGTATATGACTAGAGGGGTAAAACAAGCACCAATAGGTGCAAGTGATAGCAAGCTACAGCTCATAAGGGGCTACTGGAGGGGCAAATCTAAAGATGAGACTACTTACAAAATAAAAAAGACAGCTTGGGAATGCAGTCTATGAAACGGTTTTAGAGAGTCGGGGCGACAGGATTCGAATCTGCGACCAAGTGCTATCAAAGCACAAGAGATGTTTTTTAAGAGATTTGTAAGAACTATTGCTATTATTGAATCTTTATATGATCGTGGGGCATTCTTGAGACAGAAAAAGTGGCCTAGATATTGCTTTAAATAGCATGATATTAGTCAGGAGGGTTCTCGGAGGGGCTCTTCAAAGACCTAGTTTTGATTCGATAATTTTGATGTAATTATTTTTTGAGTTTGTTTTAATTATTTAATAAATTCTTTCTATGAATTCTATACACAGTTAAGGTTTGATTAATTTCTAAAAAAAAATAAATGTTTAATTATTGTATAAAAATTATTTTTCAGGCAACTAATTTACGCCTCATAAAGGCCTATGGTCTTTATTACTTGATATTAATTGTAGGTTTTTCTTTTTTAGCAGAAATAACGATATCAGTTCCCTTTTTATATATCATCGCAATTATTGTTGGGACAATAGCTTCTTTCATCTATAAAGTTATTTTTATAAGTAATATTCGTTTAGATAATTATGAAAACCCACCTGTTATTGAAAAAAATAAGAGGAAGTTACTTTTAAAATCTTGGTTATTGTTTAGAAACGAGCTTGTTGCTGCTTTTTTTGCGGGTTTGGGATTAATCTGTTTTATTTGGCCAGGGATAGTTCTTTTAAAGAGATATCAGTATGTAATTTTGATTACAGAAGATCTTGAATTAGGTCCTATAGAGGCTCTTAGATTAAGTAGAAAACTTAGTGAAGAAAAAGGTTGGCAGGCTTTTAATGCTACCTGGATTTCAGGTTTGTTGGCTGCTTTGCCCGTTATAGTTTTTTTTATTTTTAATCAATTTATATATAACTTACTCTCAATTATTTATTTGCAGTGGATGACTCAAACTTTATATGTCCTTATCCTTATGCCAAACTATAAAATTTATAAAGAAAATTTTGATTTTGATCAGAAGAAGATAATCAACAAATCTGCTTAAATCATTCCTTCTTTAGACAAACGGATATTTGATTTTTATTCGAAATACGTTTCTATATATATAGAAGTTTTTAAGGGATTGACGATTATGGAAATACCAGACGAAATGTTGAAAGAAATTAGAGAAAGTGGATACGATCAAGAGCTTATATATAACTACATAAGAGAACTATTAAACAGCGATAAACAAATTAAAGAAAATAACAATCTAGAGCTTATAGACAATTACTTATTAGACAAAGATCTACAAGAACCTGCTGCTGAGATACAGATGGCAGCAGAGCTTATAGACAACTACTTATTAGATAAAAGATTTATGAGAGAGCTTGAAGATAGCGATGAATATGATGCTGCTTAAAAATGACTATTAAATGATGCAAGATCGAAAAACTATAGCTATCTCCGAGATAGTAAAAATAATTGAAGAGTGCAGATATAATGATGAGCTTGCTGAGGGTTATAAGAGGGAGATATTAGACCAGGAGAAAGTATATGACTAAAGGGGCAAAAGGAGCACTAATAGGTGCAAGTAATAGCAAGCTATAGTTCAGGAGAGGCTACTGGAGGGTCAAATCTTATATTAAGACGATAAGTTAATATCTCAAACTTACCGCAATAACTGATCAGGGCGACAGGATTCGAACCTGCGACCTAGTGCTTTATGAGCACTAGATCATAGAATTTATAAATTTATTGATTGACAGTCGATCTACAATAAGGGGCAATGAGCTCCTTTTTTTATGCAAAAATTTAGAAATCTTTTAATCTCTGCAATAGCAATTTCATCAGTTCTACTACCTTTGGAAATTACGAAGGCTCAAGAAAAGATTGAAGTAATTCCTCTTATTCAAAGTACTAAAGGTTTAGGAGGTAAAAAGATTTCTTACCCTAGGTGGAAGCAAGCTGAGCTTAGATTTTTCAAGGTAGTTATCCCTGTTGGTGGAAAGACTCCAATTCACACACACCCAGCACCAATGGTAGTTTATCTTGCTCAAGGAGAATTGAAGCATACGAGAGGAGATGTTATTAATTACTTTTCATCAAAGCAATCATTAATAGAGAGTAATAATGGTTCGGAACATTTTGTTGAAAATATAGGAAATGAACCAGCAGTACTTTATGTAGTTGCGGCATCTGCTGTCGGACTTCCTACAACTATAAATAAGTAAAATTCCAAATTTAATACAAAAGATGTAGAGAATGCATTTGATCCTGTAGTCGACAAATTAAATAATACTGATAAGAAGTTAATAAAAAATAAGCATTGAATGTAAAGTAAATATGAAACAATCAATCTATAATTATTTCAAATATTTTCAAAACCAAACGAAAAAATGTCCTGCAAATACTTAGTTTAAGAAGCGGTTAAGAACTAATTAATTAAAGAATAAACTTTTCACTAAATATTATTTGTATATTAATTCAGTGCTATAAATATGAAGTCTTTCAAATTTTAAACAAGACTTATGAGCATTGCAAAGAAAGCTCTGCTATTCACTTCTGCACTAGCTATTTTAGCTGGTCAAAGTGCAACAGCTTCTATGAGATTAAGTGGTGCTGGAGCATCATTCCCTGCCAAAATCTACACTCGATGGTTTTTTGATCTAGCAAAATCTGGCGGCCCAAGAGTTAATTATCAAGCTGTTGGTTCTGGTTCCGGAAGAAAAGCATTTATTGATCAAACTGTTAACTTTGGTGCATCAGATGATCCAATGAAAGATAAAGATATTGCAAAGGTTACTAGAGGTCTAGTTCAAATTCCTATGGTTGGTGGAACTATTGCATTTGGTTATAACTACGACTGCGATTTAAAACTTTCCCAAGAGAAAGCAGTACAAGTTGCTATGGGAATGATTAAAGATTGGAAAGAATTAGATTGTAAACCAGGAAAATTGACTTGGACTCATCGTTCTGATGGATCAGGTACAACTAAATCTTTCACAAACTCTATGGAAGCCTTTTCAAAAACTTGGACTTTAGGCACAGGTAAGTCTGTAAAATGGCCAGCAGGTGTTGGTGCTAAAGGTAATTCTGGTGTTGCCGGTGTTATTCAAAATACTCCCGGTGCAATTGGTTATGTTAACCAGTCTTATATAAAAGGAAATGTGAAAGCTGCTGCACTTCAGAATTTGTCAGGTGAATTTTTGAAACCATCTGTTGAAGCTGGCGCTAAAGCTCTTAACGGCATTACTTTAGATGAAAATCTTGCTGGTAAGAATCCTAATCCAACAGCAAAAGGAGCTTATCCTATAGCTTCATTAACATGGATACTTGCTTATGAAACAGGCAATGGTAGAAATACTAAAGCTATCAAGAAGTCATTGAATACACTTCTAAGTGATGAATATCAAGATAAAGCTCCATCACTTGGATTTGTTCCACTAAAAGGAGATATTCTTGAGAAATCAAGAGCTGCTGTTAAGAGAATTGGTAGATAATATTTTTTCTTCTAAATTGAATATTTGTTCTAATTTTTTCCGCAAGAGTTGGAAGATTTGGTGGTACTAACATTAGATAAACTCTTCCTGATTTTTCTAAATAAACATAGTCTTCTAATACTTCTCTATTGAGCAATCTATAGATTGTTTTGGTACTAATAGGATTTATATGAGTCTCAATATTGCCCTATTTACAGCAACGTATGGCATAGGTATGCAAATAATCGCTAAATAATCGCTAAGCTTTCTACTCTAATTATTTTTAATTTCAGCATCCAAGGCTTTGTTTTTCTTCTTAAGTGCTTCTTCCTTCATTTTTTTTGTTAGGTCAAAAGAATAATATCCAGCAATAAGCTGTAGTGGAATTTTAAACTCTGGTTTGAATTTTGTTTCATTAGCCAATGAAAGAATTATGAATCCAGCTATAAATACGAATAAATAAGGGAACAAAGCAAGTTTCAATGATCTTTGCCTAATCCCCCAAATTAAAGATGATAGGGGAGAAACAACTCCAACAAATATTCCTATTAGGATGGGGTTACTTTGCTCTCTTCTCTCAGTTGGTGTTTGTCTCATTTTATAAATTAGGATTTAGTTTAGAACCCATTAATGCCTAAGGCTATTAACAGAATACCCAAAATCGAATAAAAAACCCTTGCTCCTTTTTTACCTCTACACATAGATAAAACTCCTTTAGCTTTGGGATGATTCCAAAACCAATTCCAATTACTTCTCGCTGCTAATAAAGTAAAAAAACCTCCAAAAATACAAAATAATTCATCTATTTCCATTGCGTATTATTTTTAAGATATTTAATAATTGTAATGACTAGATTTATAAAATTCGCAAAAACGATTGATATCTTTCCAATCTGCATAAACTAATCCAAACTTTTCTCCCAAGTCTTCGTAGTCTTTTTCTTTTGCATATTTACCCTTTTGTATAATCTTGGTCGTATTAAGTGCACACATGTTTTTGAATTTTGATTCTTTAATTATGGGATTTAAATACCATGCGAAAAGGAAAAGAATTGTCCCATAAGTAAGAATAGTATTGTTTTTTTGAATCCATATGAAAATTGGTTTGAGGTTTTCAAAAAGTTCTAAAATTTCATTTTTTTCCACAGGACTTTCCATTTAGGTTTTAAATCATTAGTTAGATAATAGCTTTAGTAATCTCAAGTAATTTGAAAAAAGAGAGATAATAATGGGAGATTATGGCTGTCAGGTTGTGCAAGGCATAGCAAATAATCGCTATATAATCGCTAAGTCTTATATTTCTTATACTTGGCAATAAAAAAGAGAGTCTGGGAAACTCTCTTGTATGACTTGGTTTTGAAATGGTCGGGGCGACAGGATTCGAACCTGCGACCTAGTGCTCCCAAAGCACTCCTTTGTTAATTTGAGAATACCCAATAAAATGAAGCTATAACTAGGATGTAAGTAACTTAGTGGAACCTCTTTGAGACAGTAAATTGCAGTATGTATATACTTATATTTAGTTTGTATATACATCTAGCGCTCCCCCTAGCGCTCCCCTTTACGACATAGTGCCTTAAGTTAAATAGGTCGCTAAAAAGATAGAAAAATTTAACAGTCGATCTAATATAGAGGGATAAAACCCTCTTTTTTATGCGTAAATTTTTAATAGCTTTATTAGCCACACTCCCTCTTTCTACTGCCGCCATCTCTTGTGATTTTGAAACTGATGATGTGACCGTTTGGGCTTATGGCAATAAAGGCGACTTGATTGGGAACATGCTTGTTTTATGTGAAGCTGAAGTCGAAGGGGATGAAGTTGAAGTAAATTGTTGGGATTAAAATGCGCCTCTTACTACTTGCACCATTAATACTTGGATTGAGTACACCTGTTCAAGCACGAACTTATGGTTTAAAACCTGATTTAAAAGTCCATGAATGCACTAATGCAACTTTTCAAAAGCTATATACAACATGGAGAGAAGCAAAACATGATACAAGGGCGATAATTGCTTTATCTCATGACCCTAAGGTTTCTGATTTGGTTTTATACCTTGGTTACGAGTTGAAAAAGTATGAAGGTAAATATTGGGATTATCTCGGCACACATCCCCCAATCTTGATAAAAGACGCAAGAAAAATGTATAAGCCTAATGATCGAATTAAACTATGTCTAAAATTTGTCCCAGTTGAATGTAGGAGTAGTAAGTTTTATGATTCAGATGTCAGAGGTGAGATTTATTCAATTACAAATGAAAGGACAAAGAAGACACACTTTGGTCGCTTTGGTAAAAACTATTGTGGAGGAGCATAAGAGACATTGACTGCCGATCTAAATAATCAGATTAAAAAATAAAATGATTTTACCAATACTTACTAAAGATTTTAGAAATCCTAATTTCAAAGATTTAAAAGATTTTTTAATCGGTATTTTAGCTTTAGGTTTAATTTCACCTTTGGTTTTTATATTTATTATCTTTGGAATAAATATTTTTTCTGAAAAAGATCCAAATCTAATAATACGAGCAGAAAAAGAAGAAAAGATAGTTAAAGAAATTGCAGAAAATTATAATCTGAAACTTAAGGAAGGTTTATTTGAAAGAAAGCATTCAAGAAATATCAGATTAGCTAATGAAGTAATAAAAATAAAATTAGGTGAAACTGATATGTCTTATGAAGAATATATGAGTTCTTTAAAAGGATTAGATTTCTATTATTCCCAGAAGTCTTTAGACCCTCAATTTAAAAGTCTTACTAAATTAATTTTCATGAATCGACATGGGTATTATCATGATGCAGTTTGCAATATCCGTTATTGCCCTCCTAAATAAATGAAAAGCTTATTACCTTCTTCTTTTTTAGTGATATTTTTTATTCTCTCCTCAAACATTAAAAATGTAGTTGCAAAAAACAAGTGGATATTTATAGATGAAACTGTTTTAGTATCACCTGATGGTTTTAGAGAGAAAACTGGAATGAAGAATTATTGGAGACCAGTTGGTTGTAATGATAATAGTTGCATTTTCCAAACACTTCGTGATGGTGAATATGTTGATGAAATAAAAACTCATGAACTACTTTGTGAGGAAAAATTATCAAGAATAACTTTTGTGGAGCAGAGAATAAGGGGGGAAAAAGGATTTAAACCAGTAGAAGTGATTAATACGGTTTTGCCAAGTATTTGGTACGACTTCGAGAGAAGATCAAGTGCTAAGATTCCTTTTAATTTAATGTGTAATAGAAATTCAAATATTAATTAGATAATAAAATTAAACTATACCGCTAATCTAAAAACGATTGAGAGAATGCTTACTACTTTCACTTATTGAATTTATAACTAGGCACAATGTAGATCAAACTATATCAATCTAGCGCTCCTTTTAGCGCTCCTTTCTCAATATAAGACTAACTCTAATATTTGTAATCCATTGCTATAACTGATCGGGGCGACAGGATTCGAACCTGCGACCTAGTGCTCCCAAAGCACTTAACAGCCATAGTGCAGTACTAGGTTTTCAAGCTATATCTAATTTTTTGCTCAGTTCTGCGAAGTTTGTCATGACAAATAAAGCAAGATTTGTCCGCAATTTGTCCGCAAACTTTTAATTTAGAAAAAAATAATATAAATTATTCAATTTCATCCAAGCGTTTTTTGGCATAAGTACGTGCCTTTGTTATGCCAACTTTTGCTGCTACCGGAGTCGTGACAAAGGAGAGAAGAGTGGCAACAATGTTTGTTTCTTCCTCACTTGATTGGAACATCAAAATGCCTACAAGAAAACCAGCTGATAAATTAACCCCAATAGTAATTAAGAATGGAGTAATTGTTTTTCTAGAAAAAGCATAAAAAATACCTACAAAAGGTATTATGTGTGCCAAGGCATAACCCCATCCAATATCCTGTTGTCTTAGCTGAAAAGCTTTTGTTAGGCTTCTAGTTTTGGTATTTCTAGTTTCGTTTCGATTATAAACTTTCGTACTAGGTTGAGGTTGTGTTTTGATAGGAGCCCCACAGTTTTTGCAAAACTTTTGACTCGGATCTAATTTTGTTCCACATTCAATACAAAACATTATAAATTTGAAAACTATTTTTTAGTAAATATAATATTAGGATGGTTATTTAAAAACAAATGACAGCAAATAATAATGAAAATGATCCACTTCTAGCTCAAAAAAGACTTTTTGGAACAATAAAAAATATTGGTAATAAAATTTCATCTGGGAATCGTAATAGTTCATCTTCAAATGCATATGATCCTGCATATAAATTTATAAAAAATAAAAGACGCCCTGATGACCCTGACTGGGCTTCTAAATTCAAAAAAAATTTGAATAGAAATCAATTAGAAGATATTAATGAAGCTGAACAAAATGAACAAGTTAAAAAATCAGAAAATGCTATCAAAGAGAAAGAAGGTAAATTAAAGCTTAAGAAAGGATCATCTTTAAATGACAAAGAATTTATTAAAGATGATATTAAAAAAGTAGTAAGAGTGTCAGCCTGTCCTAAATGCGGAGCCCCAATTAATGAACAAGATTTATTTTGTGGAGAATGTGGGTTTAAATTAGAAGCAATAAAACCAACTCAAGAGAAATCAGAGAAGCTAGAAGAAAAGTTAATAGAGTTCAAAAAAGAAAATAATATTGAAAATCCAATTAATAAGAAATCCTCAGAATCTAAAAAAGAAGAAAAGGCTCAAGAAAATAGTGTTAATGAGATAACCAAAAAAAAACAAAGCCACAACAATTTACCAATTGAAACTCTAAAAATATTAAAGAGTTTTTATGATGATCAACTTATAGTTGAAAGCGAATATAATATCCTCCGAAAGTCAGCATTAAATCTCTCTAATAATTCGGATTGCGATTCTTCAAATAATAATGAATTAATTCCATCTATTAAATCTATCTCTAGAGAAAAATTAGCTGAATTAAAAGTTCTTTTCGATCAAGAATTAATTGATAAAGATGAATATGACATCTTGAGAAGAAATTTATTATTTAAAGATAAATAATATGGAAAAAAAAATCCTTAATGATCTAAGACCAGAAGAGTATGAACATCCTTTAGATAGGTCTGCTTTAGAAAAGCTAGAATCTATTCCTGGGATAAGGGCAATTGTTAGTCAAATTTGGGATAAGTTCTTGGATAGGCTTTATTATTTTGAATCTACAGGATCAAGAATAGAAATAAATAAAGAAAATTATTCTGAACTTTTTAATATTTATTTAGAAGCATGTTCAATTCTTGATATGAATCAGGTCCCTCCTCTTTATTTAGATAATAATCCTCGTATTAATGCATTCGCTCATGGAGTAAAAAGACCTTATATTGGGATTTCATATGGAGCTATCGAAAGATTAGAAAAAGATGAATTGCTGTTTGTATTAGCCCATGAATTGGGGCATATAAAAAGCGAACATGTGCTTTATAGAGATGTTGCTGAAAATTTTAAAGCAATTGTTGAAATAGCTAGTCAAATGAGCTTAGGAATAGCAGGTTTGGTTGGAGGTAGTTTTCAGGTCGCATTAAGGTATTGGTGGCGAATGTCAGAATTTACTTCCGATAGAGCAGGCTTGCTTGCTTGCCAAGATAGTAAGGTCGCTATTAGAACCATCATAAAAGTCTCTGGGTTGCCGGTTAATCACATAAATGTAGAAAATTTTGAGAAATCATTCTTAAAACAGGCAAATGATTTTGAAGATTTTGACTATGGAAAGTTGAACAAACTTATTAGATTTTGGAGTACTGCAGATAATACACATCCTTGGTCTGTTTTAAGAGCCTCTGAAATATTGAAATGGGAAGCTTCTGAAGAATTTGAAAATATTTTAAATAGAGAAAAAAAAGTAAGTACTGAATCGATTTCCGATAATTTTCAATTTTGCTCACAATGTGGAAATAAGTTGCAAATGTCCCAAAAATTCTGTGGTAATTGTGGCAACAAGGTCGAAATAAAATAATTTAATTTTTAAATTTTATGTTTTGTACTCAATGCGGTCAAAAATTTTCACCTAATGACCGTTTTTGTACAAAATGTGGAGCATCAATTAATTCTTTAAAAGAGAAAAAAGTTTCCTCATCTTTTAAGGATGAAACTAGGGAAACAGAATGTAAGGAAACTATAGAGAGAGCGTCTTTCTTTCATGATAGAGGGATAAAGAAAATGCTTGAAAAAGATTACAAAGGGGCAAAAGGAGATTTTGAAAAGGTTATTGAAATCTACCCAAATGCACCATTTATTGAAGAGACATATCTAAATCTTGGGGTGATGTATCTAAGGCTTGGGAATGAATCAAAAGCTTTATCTGCCACAAAAAAGGCACTTGAGATTAATCCAAATTATTTAGACGCAAAAAATAATCTCAATAGAATGCTTAATCAGAAAAAAAGAATCCTTAATCAGAAGAAATTTGATTCTGCAATAAGTTTTATAAGTAGGGTCTTTGCTGTGCCAGCAGGGATAGTTATATTTTCACTTTTGAGAGTTTTTCTAAAAGAACTCATGCAAGCATTAACCAACCAATAATGATATGGTGCTTATTGAATTGATTTTTGTCCGCTATTTGTCCGCTTTGGCCGCGGACAGATTTTCCCAATAAAAAAGCGAGTCTGGGCAACTCGCTAGTATGACTTGGTTTTGATTGAGTCGGGGCGACAGGATTCGAACCTGCGACCTAGTGCTCCCAAAGAACCCGCTAAAACAAGGCTATAATTGAGACTTAAAGACATAACTCTAATTTTTAGTAATTTAGTCTGGACTAAAAAAGACTAATTGTGATTCGTTTGAGGGAAATATGAGGGAAATTTACAAAAAGAATTTACATTAGACCTATTTCTTAAGAAATGAAAAAAAAATCATCTTTTTTAGATTTAATAATATTTTTTATCTTTTTCTCTATCTAATTCTTTGTTTAGGAATTCATAAGCTTCATTAATTAACATAAATTGATCTTCAGCATTTTTGTCATTTTTATTTAAATCAGGATGCCATTTCCTAGCCTGCCTTCGATAAGCCTTTTTAAGTTGAGATTCATCAAAATCCTCTGAAAGTCCTAATGCAGACATATACTCGAAGCTTTTTAGACTTCGTTTTTGCTTCCTTTTAGTTCTCTCTTTTTCAACTTTTTGTTCATTAATTTCCTCTAATTTATATCCGCATTCTCCACAAAATAAATCTTTATCTTTAATAGGTGCTCTACATTTTGGACAGAATAAAAATCTAATATCTTCATCTTCTTCATTAAATTTACTTTCTTCATACGATTGATTCTTCAGTTTTTTAATTAATTCCCTCAATTTTATATTTTCATAGCCAACAAAAAATACTATGCCTGCGAGTAAAAATTGTCCAGTTTGAAGAATTGGATCTAGTCGCCAGCCTTGAAAAAATAGTATAGACCCGCATAGCCAAAAAACAGGAACTAGAAATGGATCATATTTAGTTGAAATTGATTTCTTAAAAAAAGGAATAAAACCAGCTATGAATAGAGCAATCCCAACTATGCTAGCCCAGTTTAATGAGGCGTTAACCATATATAACTCTCTAAAAGTAAGTGAAAAGTAATTCTTTTAAGGATAAATATGGATCTTTCAGAAATCAATGTTTTGAAAATATTTTATTTGTTTTTGAGGGAAATATTAGGGAACGCTTTTTTGAGGGAAAATTATTATTAGCTGAGACTTACTGCTATAACTGAATCGGGGCGACAGGATTCGAACCTGCGACCTAGTGCTCCCAAAGCACCCGCACCAACAAGGCAATAATTGAGACTAGTGTTGCTATAAGACATATCTGCGTTTTAAATACTGACTAAATAAAACTCAAATATTAATTTTGGGCACCTTTTGGGTACAAAATTTATAAAGTTATTTATTGAAATTAGACCTACAATTAAGTGCAATTAGGTTGTCTTTTATGAAGAAATTTTTACTACCTTTTCTTGCTGTCCTCGCTATTCCTGCGTCCGTTAATGCTGGATATACATCTGACGTTGATTTAATGACTGATGAAACAAAAATTGTGATTACTCATAATTCAATTACCAAAGTATCAAATTCAATAGGTGTTCAGGAGCCCGCAACAATCGTGATAAGATGCAATTTTAAAAATGATAAGACCATAAATCTAGATGCATATATTAAAACACCCACATATAACTCAGATAATAATAAAGTTGGAATGCGTTGGGATTCTGGAGAGCCTATAAAAACCTCTTGGGAAGAGTCAACATCGGGAACAGCACTATTCAACCCAAATCCAAAAAAATTTATTAACAAGTTATTAGAATCTAATACGTTAGTTTTCCAATGGTCTCCTTATCAATCCGTTCCTAAAGCGGTTAAATTTGATTTAATTCAAATGAAGACAGATATTATTCAAGCCAAAACTGATGGATGTGAATACTAATATTTGAGATTCCATAACTTTTTTAAAAAATTTTTAGAAAAACAAAAGTTAAGGTTTTGGGCACTTTTTGGGCACTCTACTTTTTAGGGCGAATATATTATTAGCTGAGACTCGTTGCTATTATTGATCGGGGCGACAGGATTCGAACCTGCGACCTAGTGCTCCCAAAGCAATAGTGTGTAGATAGTGAGACTAGGGCTTTTAAGCTATAACTAAAGGTATAGATTGAATGTGAGACTCTGTAGATGTACGTAAGTGAATGGTTCGTAATTGAATTCTACACATTTGTGTGGAAAAATTAAGGGTACATACAGCACTAGTGTCTATGTCTAATTCTTGGGTAAAAGACTTTCGTAACGCATTAAAGTTAAAAGTTGGTAAAAACTGGACAGTTGGAAATTCAAGGGGTTCAGTAAGAATTTTTGTAGGACAAAAACCAAACATCATTTCTTTAAATACTTCTTATAAGTGGTCAGAGGATTCTTGGATAGACGCTTTAAACAGGATTGTCTTAGTAAATAACATTTTTAAAGAAGCTAAAGGAAAGTTAGACCTAAAAACAGCCTATGCAATTTCATCAAGTGCCAGTTCAATAATTCAGCTTGATTGGGCTGATTCTTTAAACAGCTATAGAGCATTTAAAACAAATGTTTCTGATAAAACTTGGAAGTCTAAGCATTTACCTGTTTTGCATATTGCATTGACGTTATTGAACAAAAAGAAGAAACCTAAGAATGGTGAAGAATTATCGACTCTTGCATTAGCTAAATGGACTAGAGGTACTACACAAAGAAGGCACATGAGATTAGCCCTAAATAGCTTTTTAAATTATGTAGTCCAGAGACAAGATTTCCCATCTAAATGGCTACCGCCTGTAATGTCAGATGATGAAGCAGTTACAACAACTAAACGTATAGGTTATCCATTATCAGATAGTCAGATTCTTAGATTAGTTGATTCAATAAATAACCCCAGATGGAAGTTTGCTATACAACTTATGGCTACTTATGGACTTAGACCAAATGACCTAAAGCATTTACATACAAGAAATAATGGTAATGAAATATGGTCAGATTATCGTAAATCTCAGGGTGGTAAAAAAGGTTCAACAACACAACCAAGACAGTTATTTCCTTTATTTGTAGAAGATATAGATGGAAGCAAAAATAATTGGAATTTAAAGCAAAGAATACATATAAAAGAAGAATTACCTCCTTTAAATGACAAAAGTGGTGTAGGTCAGGCTGTAGGTCGATTCCTTAAAGACAGCAAAGTATGGCAACAACTTAGAAAAGAAGCAGAAGATGAAAGACAACAGCTAACACCTTATAGTTTCCGACATAGATACGCTTACATAGGTCATAACAGACAAAAAGAAGATGGTAGTTATAGATGCCCTAGAAAACTTGCCGAAGCTATGGGTCATTCTTATGACGTACATCTGCAATCTTATACACGTTTCAAAATCAAAGAAATGGTAGAAGATTTTGACAGAGAAACAGTAGAAGTTTAATGATGTTATGTACATTCACAGAAGCCTATAAATGTTTAGGTTTTAAATCCAGAGCTAGTATTTATCAGCTAAAAGATAGGGGAATATTAGACCCTTATATAAGACGTATAAATGATAAAAAATACCTTTATATGGGTGCTATTAAGGGTGTTACTTTAGCCAAACATATTGAAAATAATTTAACTGCAACCAATTACATACCACTTAACAACTATGACCTTAATCTCTACGTAAACCTCCTTAAATAGCTTTATTTTGCTTTATTTCTGCTTAGACGTTGTCTAAATCTAATAATCGCTGACGCTAGAAAATAATCGTGCTTTCAGATGACCCACAATAAATACCCTAGAAAGAACCTATAGCTCTAATGACCCTGCATTGATAAGCACTCTTTCTACTAATTCCAAGTTATAAAGTAAATATCTTTTTGTTGATGGAAACTTTCTACGCCAATGAATACCTAACTTTAATAGTCCTGATGTTCTCCATCTTTGCAAAGTCTTTTCAGATACTTCTAAATATTCAGCAATTACTTTAGTGCTAACCCATTGATTAGTTTTCATAAAAAAAGAGGGATATTAATTCCCTCTAATATGCGATCAACTGTCAATCAGTACAAGTATAGGGTCGAGGGCAATAGACCTACAACAGTCCATGTAAAGAAACAACTATGTTCCAAGTGCAGGAGTATAGAGTCGACCCCTTCTATACACCCAAATCTATTACCCTCTAATACTTATGTTGTTATGTCTTGAATAGAACCAAATGATTCTGCATGACGAACCTTAACGTCTATGGCTTGCAAGATTCTTACTGATGTAACACCTGTTTGTGAGAGTGTGAAAGGATCAACTAATATCTCACTTTCTCCGAACAAGCCCACAAGTAGGTCGCTGAAGTTTCCATAAATCAATGCACTACAAACACCAGAACTAGAACCCTTAGTTAAGTTTGAAGGTACGTTATTAGAAACCATGAATGATCTGTTAGCGATCTGTTGGCTACCAATAGCACCTGCATAAGGACTTAGGTGATAAGCAGAGTTACCATCTTTTAGTTTTGATAGTGCATTTTCTACCGCTGTATTAGTGACAAAAGCACAAGAAGCTACGTCAGCATTATCTACAGCTACAGTTTGTTTTAGGTCGAGAACCTTGTCCAAAGTTATAGCTCCACCATTAGTTCCAATGGCTACTGAGCCTATGCCTGTAGTTTGTAGGATTCCATCTGGTTCATTAGAACCGCCACCATTTAATGCAACTAAATCTAGTTTTGTAGCAAGAGTAGAAATAAAGTCATCACGTATTAGACCTTCTATTTCAGGTGTTGCTTGTAGCTTCATTAAATGAGAGAACTTACTAAATGCACCCATTACTTTTGGTGACATAGTAATAGTTCCAAATGTTCCTGTTGATTCAGTAACAGAGCCAGATTCAGCTACAAAATATGCAGTTGCCCCTGCTGTTCTTGTAGGAATAGAAGTATCACCAATTAGTCCAGGCAAAATTGTTGCACCTAATTCTGTGACTACTGATTTAGCTCTAAGAACATCTACAAAGTTATCGGGTAAATGAGTAGTACCGACTAAGTTACCTCCAGCTGTAGCTGTTCCCTTTACATAGTCTCTTTGTTTCCAACTTTCAGAAGGTACAAAAACACCTTGAGAACTTCTACCATTTTTGCGAGATAGCTCCTGTTGGATTTCTAATTCTCTACCTGACATTCTTCCACTTGTTAGACCTTGTACAGCCTTAACTATTGAAAAATTGCGTGATTCTTTTGTAAATTCATCTTCTTTTTGAGAATAAAGATGATCTGGTGCATAACTTTCTAAGGGCATAGCTCTTTCATTTAAAGGTTTATCTGTGGGTAGGCTTCTGTCGACACCAACATTGGTATCAGCAGGTATTGAAACTAAAGACAGTTCATGTGGTTGCCAGATCATGGCTCTCATGTTTCCATCTTCATCTTCTTCTGTTTTTTCTATGGTGTAGCCCACGCTGATATTCCTTAGAACACCAGTTTCTACATCACGTCTTAGCTGTTGTGCTAAATCACTAGAACCCCATTGAATAGTTGCTCTACCTTTTCTGTTCTCAATCCACGCATTTTTGACCCTGCCTATTGGCTTGTCCATATCATGGTTAAACAAAAAAGGTGCAGAGTTCTTTAAACGGGATAAATCAACAGAGCTAACGTCATGGTCTAATACTTCATTAAATCCATTTCTATTAACTGGACTTTCAGAGCTAAATGAAAAAGTTAATTCATCTGTCTGGGAGTCTGCTGTCTCATCTATAAGGTCAATGAACCTTGTTGCTAGTAATTTTTCAGGAGTTTTCGTCATTAGAACCTTCTGAATTTTCTAGTTTTTTGTATCGCCTATGTTGTGGCGATTTAAGTGCATTAATGTCCGAGTCAATTAAGTCGTCATCAATGTCATAGGTAGTCTTTCTGTTCATAAAAACAATTTGACCTAATCTCTTATACACCCTGTTTTTTTGCGAAAATTTCCTGTTTTTCTTATATCTTTCTATTCATCTTTATATAGGTCTTACGTAGGTCTAAAACAACTAAAAAACCCTCTAAATACGCTTATTTAGCCTAAAAAAAGTTTTACAAGGGGGTTGACAGTTTTTGTTAAAAATAGATTTGTGGCAGATGAAGCAGATGTTTTTGGCAAACTTACAAATGTTATAAAAACGATTTACACCTTAATACCTATAAATAAATAATCTTTCTGTATATATTGTCTGTTATCTGCCACAGATTCTTATAAACCTAATAAGGTCAATAGTTTTAAGCGTGGCAGATGTATTTTTTTATCTGAAACATTTGCCACAGATTAGTTCCTGTACCATTTCCTAACAGTTTTATTTTCATCTCTTTTTTTTGTTTGTTTATAACCTAAAAGTCTTAGGCAGTTAGCCGCCATTCGACAATCAGCAGTAGTTACCTTTCCTATATCCCTGCATCTGCTCCATACAAGAACATCTTTAGTACTAAAACCTTCATCAGCACCTATAGCTTCACCAGAATAATATTGACCATTTATCATTTCACCTAACTTTTTAGGATTCTCTAGCCATTCTTCTATATCACTCATAAATGGATTTTCTTGTTGATAATTTAGATTATTTAAGTCTGATTCCATTTGATATTCATTATCTAAATAAGTCTTTTCACCATTTCTATAAGCGATCAAAGCCGCTTTTAATATCCCTAATCTGTCCTTTTCTAGTTTTTCTAAATCAATAAAATTATTATCTAAATCTATTATTTGAAACCGCCTAGAGCCAGTACTATCTATTAGAAAATCTGCCCTGTTACAAGTACCAACAAAGATACTAGGTCTAGGGTGAGCATCAGGTGCGGCTTCATAAGGTCGCCTAAAATTATCTTTTGATGAACTCAATAAACTTTTTATCTGTGCCGCATCTTTTTTATTTGTCATTCCATCTAATTCAGCAATTTCAAATACCCAACAGGTTTGAATAATTAACAACAAATCCTTTTCTGATGTTTGCCACGTATCGCAAAACCATTCATGCCCTGTCAATATTCGCCAAAAACTACTTTTACCTATTCCCTGTTCACCTTTTAAAACTAAACAACTATCAAACTTACAGCCCCGATCTAATACCCTTGCAATCATTCCTACTAAGGTAACTTTCATCATTTGGTCATACAAAGGATTATCAGTACCTAAGTAATCAGTAGAAATTTTCTTTATATCAACAGGCTCTATACTTTTGTCTTTTTCTATATTTTCTAAAAATTCAACAATAGGGTGAAAACTATTTTTCTTTGCTACATACAACAAAGAGTTCATAGCTGTTTCTTTTCCTATTGACCAACCTCTTATAGAAAGTTGAACATATAAAAGCCTATCAATACCAACTTCTAATGGTTTTCGATCAAATTCTAGTTTTAGTTCCAGAAGGTTATATCTAAACCTATTGGCAAAATATTCATCTATGTAACCTGCTAAATCACCACCATCTAATCTTTTTTTTAAGATGAATTTTTCTCCTTTTTTGTTTGTGATTTCATAAAACCCTTCTGGGAAATCTTTTGCAATTTTGACAAGATCATTAGTCATAGTTTTTTTCCATTTGTTTTTTACGAATATCTTTTTTAGTTATTGATTTCTTAACTGTTTCGTCTATGTAGACAGGTGGTTTTATAAATGGCTTTTTATGACCTTGATTAGATGTAAAACCAATATGGTCGGCATCTATAAAAATTTGTTTATTTCTAAAACTAAGATGATTTGTATACCAACTTTTGTTAGCCAGTTCATAATCAAACTTTTCAGTTATAGAAATAAATCCCTGTGAACCGCACCTTTTAAATGCTTCAAATTGCTTATCCAGATTTTGTCCAGGTGGTTCATTCCAATGGGTAGGGCTAAAGATTTCTACCTGTTGTTTTAGAGATAGATCATTTTGTTTTGCTACCTTTTTTAAGGCAACAATAATGGCAAGTTCTTTTAGCCTGTTGTTAGCAAGCTCAGAGTGAATAGCTAAAATTGGATTGAAGTTTTTATCATCTGGGCTACTTGTGGTGGGTAGTCCTTTTTTCATAATCTTCTTTCAATGTTTCTAATTTTTTTGGTGTAAAAGGTATTTTGTTTTTTTTGTTGGGTAGCTAATTCAAGAAGTAATGCTTTCTGTTCATCATTTGCTTTGCATAAATCCATATAGCCTTTTCTAAGTTCTTCATACTCAATAATCATTGCGTTCATCTTAATAACAAGATGAGAAAGATTATTAGCAAGTACCATTTCACCATCTGTTTTTAGATAGGGTCGCCAATCTTCCATTACGTTATTAACCAACATTTCAAATGTGTTTTTAGTAATGGCTATATGCTTTTCTTTTTGAAATTCGGGCATCATTATTTACCCCTATAACTAAGGTTTTTATCTGCTTTTCTGGTAATTAATTTCTTAATTTCTTTATCGTCATAGGTTTCATTAAGACGACTACATTTAGCTGTACGTTCTAATAGAGCCTTTCTACAAAGGTCTAAGTTATAGATATGTTTACCCCTCTGTTTACCTTCACCTACAGAGTAATAATGAGTACCCGCTTTAAATAGATTTTTATCCCTATATATATAGACAGATTTAACAGAACAAAAAAGTGCGTCAGCAAGTTCCCGTATTTCTAGCCAAGTTTGATTGTGAGAAGTCATGAGTATCCATAGAAAAATTGTAAAAATTTTTCCTAGACCTCAACTACCAATCCTTACCCTTGTCTCTTTCTGTAATTCAATACCGATCACAAGTTGAGAGGTAGTTCCGCTGAGTCAACGGATAATTCCTTGAAGATGTTTTGCAACCTTCGACTCGCTAGGGCGTTCGTTTTTATGCAAACCTAAAGTAATGAGAAATGAGTTAAAACTCAGGTAACCGATTCCGCTACGAAGATCATTCGCTAGTGCAATAGTAATTTAGGTTCACTTATATTTCAATACTGATACAAAAGGTCGTGTAGAAAAAATTTATATGAGACTCACCAATTCCGCACAATTTCGACACAAGGAAAAGTACCAATCGCTGAGACTCGAGTCGGGGCGACAGGAATTGAACCTGCGACCTAATGCTCCCAAAGCACTAGGCGTTATTTTTAAGAAAAGCTTGAGACTTTAGTTATAGCTTAGATAAATTATGGATATTGGAATGAGTTCGAGACTAGATATTGATTCTTATTAGTACTTGTATTAACTTGTAATTACATCTTAGCTACCCCTCTAGCTACCCCCTCAACGACCTAGTGATAAATTCAATAGAAAGAGAAAAGATAATTTGTAGATTATTTTTAGATGAATAATTCAATTACTAAAGTTCTATTCTTTGTTATTGCTCTAAGCACCTCAATAATGGCTTTTCAATTGGTTCCTATTTCAAGAAAGGCTTACTTATTTAATTTGTGTAGAGATTGGAATGCTTGGTGGAATGAGTCTTATCTTCTCGCAGATGCTTATAAAAGTGGAAACAAAGAGAAAGAAGAAAAATATAGTAAGGCTCATAAAAAATCTAATTTTTATCGTCAAAAAATTTATAAAGAGTTAGGAATTACCCCTGATATACACGGACAAGAAGAGCCTTATCAATTTTGTGAGAGGATTGGTTTTGATTGGTATGTAAACGATTTTCTTGATTAAATGAAACGCCTATTACTTATTCCTTTGCTATTAACATTTACTGGTTGCTCAAGTAATTTAATTATTAAAAATAATGTAGGCGAAAAGATATTAATTAAAAACTCAACTATTGAATCTCAAAATTTTAAAAAAGATGATTTAATCAAATTAATTGACAGAAGAATAAAGGGAATAGATAGTACAGTTATTTTTGAACAGGAGAGGGCTGAGTGGGCTAGCAATATGATTGAAGAATTTAACAAGTATGAAAGTAAATTTTATAATGACTATAGAAATAAAACTTTCATCAATATTGATAAGCTTAAAGAAGAGAGAATAAATATTTTAAATTACAAGTTTGCTTTGCTTGAAAACAATTCAGATATTACTCATAAAATTTCATTAAGCTTCACACCTATTTTTATTGATCTCAACAATAACAAAGAAGTTAGGAAGAATAAAAAAATATATTGTTTTAATCCTATTTTAGAAAAACAATATTTAGATCTTTGGTTTGATCTGAGTACTGAATCAGAGAAGGAACTCCTTAGTTCTGGATTAAATTTCAGTGAGGTTTGTAGTAAGTACGCAATATTTAATTAAGAAGTATTTACTTCCTAGCTACCCCCCTAGCTACCCTTTCGCAATATGAGACAGTAAGCAATAAAAAAGCGAGTTGGGAAACTCGCTAGTATAACTTGGTTTTAAATGGTCGGGGCGACAGGATTCGAACCTGCGACCTAGTGCTCCCAAAGCACCCGCCCTCCAATTTGAGACAGTGGGTTAAATAAACAAGTCAGGCTATAGCTTCTTAGTTGCCATATCTACAAAATTACGAGTCTTAAAAATAGGCCAAAGTTATACAAAATTATCCTTAGATATACAATTAATCGCTAAATAATCGCTAACCAAAGACCTAGTGCTTTAGGGGCTGTAAAATATCATTGATTGACAGTCGATCCAACATAGAGGGAGAAACCCCTCTTTTTTATGCAAGTAATAAGCGTTTAAAAAGAGCGAACAGGTCGTATATATCAATAATTATTGATTATATCAAAATATTTTGATGTATTTCTTAATCTTTGTATTTCGCTTTTTGTTTGATGTTATAAATAAATTGTCTTCAATCTAAGTGGCTAATGAGTATTTTCAAAAAAACTCTCATTTTATCTTCTGCAATTTCATTGATACTTTCTCCATCTGCGATGGCATCAAAGAGATTGAGTGGAGCTGGTGCATCATTTCCTTCGAAGATTTATACTAGGTGGTTTTTTGACTTAGCTAAATCTGGAGGCCCTAGAGTTAATTACCAAGCAGTAGGTTCTGGATCTGGAAGAAAAGCTTTCATAGATGAAACTGTTAATTTTGGAGCCTCTGACGATCCAATGAAAGAAGCTGATATAAAAAAAGTTACTAGAGGACTTGTTCAAATACCGATGGTAGGTGGAACAATTGCGTTTGGATATAACTATGATTGCGACCTGAAACTAACACAAGAACAAGCTGTTCAAGTTGCAATGGGAATAATAAAAAACTGGAAGGAATTGGGATGTAAGTCAGGTAAATTAACTTGGGCCCATCGTTCCGACGGTTCAGGCACGACTAAAGCTTTTACAAATTCTATGGAGGCTTTCTCTAAAACCTGGAATCTAGGTACTGGTAAATCTGTTAAATGGCCTTCGGGAGTTGGAGCAAAAGGCAATTCTGGTGTTGCAGGTGTTATTCAAAACACTCCTGGCGCAATTGGTTATGTAAACCAGTCATACATTAAAGGTAATGTTAAGGCTGCTGCACTTCAAAACCTATCTGGTGAATTCGTTACCCCTAATACTGAATCAGGCGCGATAGCTTTAAATGGAATAACTCTTGATAAGAACTTGGCTGGTAAAAATCCAAACCCTACTGCTAAAGGAGCTTATCCAATAGCAACCTTAACTTGGATACTTGCTTATGAAACAGGTAATGGAAGGAATACTAAGGCAATTCAAGATACATTCTATAAATTGCTCAGCGATGAATACCAAGATAAAGCTCCTGCCTTGGGTTTCGTTCCCTTGAAAGGTGAAATTTTAAAAAAATCAATTGAAGCTGTTGGAAGAATAGGAAGGTAATTTAGAACTAGTAAGCCAAGCAATAAAAATCAAAATAGATGAAGTATATAAACAATACTGCATACCAATAGTGGCATTTTTACCGAGCATAAATAATAAGCCCGATAGCAGGGTTCCAAATAATCTTCCCGCTGCATTAGCCATATAGTAATAACCAACATTTAAACTTACTTTCTCATTATCTGAATAAGCCAAAATCAAGTAGGAATGAGTAGATGAATTCATTGCAAAAACAAAGCCGAATATTATTAATCCAATAACAATTACAGGACCTAATGATTTGTCACCGTTTAATGCTCCTGCAATAAATAAAGGAATAACCGTCAAGATAAGTCCCCAAAATTGAACGGTAGTTTTTGTTGGGCTATTATTTTTCCCCCATACTTTTCTAAGTAATGGAGCTAATACTTGAAAGAAACCATAGATTATTATCCATCCACCCAAGAACAGCCCTATTTTTAAATAATCCCATCCAAAAGAAATGTCTAAAAATACTGGAAGAGCTACTACAAACCAGATATCTCTTGCTCCAAATAAGAAAAACCTTGCACTTGAAAGAATATTAATACCTTTAGACTTTGAATAAAGGTCTTTAAAAATTGGCTTTCTTTTCATTTTCCCTGAATCTTTAGGAAGACATAAAGTTAAAAAGAATGCGAAGCATAGACCTAAACCCATTATTCCAACTGCATTATTAAAGCCCAATAGCTTGTATAAGAGACCCCCTAGGAAGAAACCAACACCCTTAAGTGCATTTTTAGATCCTGTTAAAATTGAAAC
>QCTB01000008.1 GCA_003209055.1 Prochlorococcus sp. AG-670-O13 | reverse complement strand
AGGGGAAAGTAATTAATGTTGGCCTGGATTTTTAAAAAAACCAAAATTATTTAAAGGCCAAAATCTAAAATAAGCTCTTCCAATAATCTCCCCTTTTGGTAAAAACGTCCCTGGCCAAGACCTCCCATCTCTACTATTAGCTCTGTTATCGCCTAAAACCAAGAAATGGTCATCAGGAACTTTTGCATTATTAATTTCATCACAAAGAAAATAATTGGATTCATCACATTTTGATCCTATGTAAGGTTCTTCAATTTTTTTATTATTTATTATCACTTCCCCTTTATTGTTAACGCTTACCAACTCTCCTGGGAGGGCAACAACTCTTTTAATATAAGCATCGCAGGCCTGATCTCCTAAAAGTGGAATAAATGACATTGGAGGTAAACTCATAAAAAAGCAATATCTTTTTGTCGGTAATGGTTTATCTCTTTGAGAAATATATCCTTTATCAAAGGAATAAGGAGAGTTAAAAACAACAATCTCTCCTCTTTTAGGGGATCTTTTTTTTAAAGAAATTTTTTCAATAATTAATCTATCATTTATTTGCAATTCAGGGAGCATAGAACCAGATGGGATATAACGTGGTTCTGCTATAAAAGATCTACAGGAAGAAACAAAGAAAGTAAGGAAAAGTAATGGTCCCCATTCAAGAACAAATTTTTTAAAAGATGAATTCATAGAATATTTAATTTATAAAGTTAAAATCTATTTGAAGTTAGCTGCATATTCAGACTCATTGAATCCAAGTATTAATTTATTTTCATTAATTATTAAAAATGGTCGTTTTATTAATTTCCCGTCAGTTGATAATAGTTCAATAATTTTATTTTTTGGTAACCCAAGAACATCAAAATTTTTTGATTTAAAACTTTTACCTCTCGTATTAAATATCTTTTTTATGTCTGATGAAAATTGTATTAAGGCAAGTTCTAAGAATTTTTTTAAAGGAGGTTTATCCACTATATCAATGAATTGATATTTGATATTATTTTGATCAAGCCACTTTGATGCTTTCCTACAAGTTGAGCATTTTGGATAGCTATAAAAAATAATTTTTTTCAATTTATTTAACTTTTGATGATTTTTTTAGAACTTTAAAGGTTTTCTTTTTTAAAAGCGTACATTTTCTTAAAAGTTCTTCAACTACATTAAAGTCTCTCCAACCATCTATTTGAACAGTCCTTCCATCTAAACCTTTACTTGTTCTAAAAAATTCCGCTACATCTTCTAATTGGTTTGGAGCTATTTGATTAATGCTAATTATATTATCTTGCCTTGGATTAGCTGTAGGAACGCATAAAAGTTTTCCATCATATTTACCGCAGTCATACATATCTAAAACACCTATAGGTCTTGCTTTTATAAGACAACCTGCGAATGTTGGCTCATCCATTATAACCATTGCATCTAGAGGAGCTCCATCATCAGCAAGAGTATTTGGAATAAAGCCATAATCAAATGGATAGCGTACTGAAGAATGTAAAATTCTATCTAATGCCATAATTCCAGCTTTAGAGCAATATTCGTATTTATTCCTGCTACCAGCAGGTATTTCAACAACTAAATTAACTATGCCCTTCATTGGAGATGGAGGTATGAAACTAAGATCCATCTTTTTTAATTAAGTGAAAAGAAGTAATCTCATTACCCTGAGATAAAGGTCTACCAAGTAAAACACTAATTGAAGGCAATAAAATTGTCAGAGAAGATATAATTATCCCGAAAAATGATAGAGAAAGCTTCCTCATACTTAAAGGATCTTCATCATCTCTTTCCAATTCACTTGAAATAGTAACAAAGGAAGATTTTTCGCTTAATTTACTTTCAACAAACTGCTTTGAATTTGTATATTTCAAGAGTTTTACTTGTTATGTTGAGTAATTAACTTAACAAAATTATCTTACAATCAAAAAGTCAAAAAATCAAAAATTAGTTTAAAAACTAAATTTTATAAACTAACTTTTTTCTAGTAAAGATTTAATACTTTTTAATTCTTCAAGAATTTGTAAAAGTATATTTTGAGCCGCTGAAGATGGAGAATTAAAAACTTCTACAGTTACTTCTTTAATTCTTAAAATATCTTTTGCAAATCTTGCAATTTCATTAGGGTGGAAACGTAATGGTTCTTTTAGATCTGTTCTATATTCAGGATTTAATTTTCTTGGGTTGAAACTAGGATTTAAATTTCTTAAATCTGTATTTGTATACCTGTAAACAGAGGCTCTTGATCGGTTAAGGAATTTTTGAACTTCATCAATACCAACTAATTCTTCTGAACTAGTAATATTGGAATCTATATTGTCCATAACTTTATTAAAAATGTCATTAAGGTTAATGAAATTACTTAAAAGTTTTAAGTTTTATTATTGCAGAAACTAGCAGAAAGGATAAATCTAAACTACCTGCCTTCAGGGACTCAAGACACTTTAAATTATTTTTACACCTTAATTGATAATATTAAACATATTTCAAATTTATTTATATGCGCGTCACCACCTCATTTCCTCTGGGGACGCTTCGTGATACTCCTTCTGAAGCAGAAATTATTTCTCATCAATTACTTTTAAAAGGGGGCTATATTCGCAGAATCAATAGTGGTATCTATGCATACATGCCAATAATGCTTAGAGTTATTGAAAAAATATCGACGATAATTGATAAAGAACTTAGCAATAATGGATGTTCAAAACTACTTTTACCCCAACTCCACCCAGCAGAGTTATGGAAAAGAAGTGAAAGATGGGAAGGTTATACTGCGGGGGAAGGAATAATGTTTAATCTAAAGGATAGGCAAGGAAAAGAATTTGGATTAGCGCCAACACATGAAGAAGTAATTACAAGTATTGCTTCAGAAATTATTAATTCATATAAACAGCTGCCACTATGTTTTTACCAAATACAAACAAAATTTAGAGATGAAATAAGACCAAGATTCGGATTAATGAGAAGTCGAGAATTCATAATGAAGGACGCTTATTCTTTTCACTCTTCAAAAGAAAATTTGTCATCTTTTTATGAAAAGATGGAAAAAGCTTATAAAAATATTTTTAAAAATTGTGGCTTAGTTGCAGTTGGAGTTGATGCTGATAGTGGAGCCATTGGGGGAGCTGCATCTAAAGAATTCATGGTAACAGCCGATGCCGGAGAAGATTCTATTTTATTCACTGAGAGTGGTTCATATGCAGCCAATAGGGAAAAAGCTGTTTCTTTACCATCTGAAGAGATTCCTTTAAAAAATCGCAAAGATGAATGGTTACAAACACCTAATCAAAAATCCATTTTTGATGTATGTCAAAAAAATAATCTAGATGCAAGTCAAATAGTTAAAGTTGTTATATTCATTGCGAAATTTGAAAATAAAACTGAATTTCCAATCCTCACATGTATTAGAGGAGATCAGCATATTAATGAAGTTAAGCTTTTTAATTTGATCAACAAAAAATATAAATCCAATTTAATACACCTTAAAATAATTGAAGATAATTCAATTATTGAGAGAAATCTAACTAATTTTCCATTAGGTTATATCGGTCCGGATATAAAAGATGAAACGATAAAAAATAATTCAAATTGGGAAAAAGGTTGGATAAGAATTGCTGACCACTCTGTTAGTAGTCTTTCAAGTTTCGTAAGTGGTGGCAATAAAGTTAATTTTCACAAAGTATTCCAAGGATTCTCATTTATTGATAAAAAATTCCTAATATCTGATATAAGGAATGCAAAAAAAGGAGATCGTATTAGCCTTGAAAGTAATGAAGAATTAAAAGAAAAAAGAGGTATTGAAATTGGACATATTTTTCAATTAGGACAAAAATATAGTGAGAAATTGAACGCAAATTTTTCTGACAGAGATGGTCAGTTAAAAAATTTATGGATGGGTTGTTATGGAATTGGCGTTACCAGAATAGCCCAAGCAGCTATTGAGCAGAATCATGATGAGAATGGTATTACTTGGCCAATTCAAATTTCTCCATTTGAGATTTTAATTATTCCCACTAATTTGAAGGATCCTAATCAAAAACAACTTACTGAAGAGATTTATAATGAATTTAAAAGTAAAAAAATTGATGTCCTCCTTGATGACCGAGATGATAGGGCAGGAGTTAAATTTAAAGATGCAGATTTAATTGGAATTCCTTTTCAAATTATAATTGGCAGAGATTCGATTAATAAAGAAGTAGAGTTTTTCTGTAGATCAAACAAAAGTAAAATTAAGATTGCTTCAAAGAATTTATTAGAAAAATTTATTTCCGAATCAAAAGTGATGTACAATGAAAATTCTTAAAGCTAAATTTTATTCGGAGTGAAGTTATGTTAGTTAAAGAGACTTCTGAATTATTTTCTAAATTTTTTGCAAAAGTTATTTCTTTTACCATTTGTTTATTAATCTTTTTTACATTAATTAGTTCACCCTCATATGCAGCGAAGACATCTATGACAGGTGATTATGCCAAAGATACAATTTCAGTTGTTAAAACCTTACAAATTGCAGTTGACACTCCAAAAGATTCTCCTGATAAAAATGAGGTTAGAGATGAATCACTCGCTCTAATAACTGACTATATTTCTAGATATAGAAACAGAGGAATGGTTAATAAAACCCAATCATTTACAACAATGCAGACAGCATTAAATGCCATGGCAGGTCATTACAAAAACTTTGCAACTAGGCCTTTACCAGATAAGCTTAAAGAGCGTTTGACTAAAGAATTCTCTCTTGCCGAAAAAATGGTTCTAAGAGAAAGTTAATACAAATGATTTACTTTTTTAAAGATATAATCGAATTTTGAATATATTATATATTCGTACAAAAATAATGTTCTTTTAAAAATTGGCTAATGTTGTTGTAATCGGAGCTCAATGGGGTGACGAAGGAAAAGGTAAAATAACCGATTTGTTAAGTCGTTCGGCTGATGTTGTTGTACGCTATCAAGGAGGAGTAAATGCTGGTCATACCATCGTTGTTGATGATAAAGTTTTAAAATTACACTTAATTCCTTCTGGAATACTTTATAAAGACACTACCTGCTTAATTGGATCAGGAACAGTTGTAGACCCAAAGATATTGCTTAAAGAAATAGATATGTTGAATGAGAATGGAATAGATATTTCGGGATTAAAAATCTCATCAACATCACATGTAACAATGCCTTACCATCGTTTATTAGATGAGGCGATGGAAGCTGATAGAGGTTCAAATAAAATAGGAACAACTGGGAGAGGTATTGGTCCAACATATGCTGACAAATCACAGAGGAATGGCATTAGAATAAGAGACTTACTTAATGAAGCTAGATTGAGAGATGTCATAGAGATCCCTCTTAAAGAAAAAAATGGACTTCTAGAAAAAATATATGGCATTAAACCTCTTTGTAAAGACGAAATAATTGAAGAATATCTTGATTATGGACAAAGACTATCAAAGCATGTGGTTGACTGTACAAGAACTATTCACTCGGCTGCACAAAATAAAAAAAATATTCTATTTGAAGGGGCGCAGGGCACATTACTAGACTTGGATCATGGAACATATCCTTATGTAACCTCATCAAATCCGATTTCAGGAGGGGCTTGTATTGGTGCTGGCGTTGGGCCAACTCTTATAGATAGGGTGATAGGAGTAGCGAAGGCATACACTACAAGAGTGGGGGAGGGACCATTCCCAACAGAATTACAAGGAAGTATTAATGATCAACTTTGCGATAGAGGGAGTGAGTTTGGGACCACAACTGGTCGAAGAAGAAGATGTGGTTGGTTTGATGGAATTATTGGCAAATATGCGGTTTATGTAAATGGTCTTGATTGTTTAGCAGTAACGAAATTAGATGTACTAGATGAGTTAGATGAAATTCAAGTCTGTATTGCATATGAATTAGAGGGTAAAGAAATAAATTATTTCCCTACTAACTCAGATGACTTAAAAAAATGTAAACCAATTTTTAAAAAATTAAAAGGGTGGCAATGCTCTACTGCTAATTGTCGAAAACTATCTGACTTGCCTGAGAATGCTATGAATTACCTCAGATTCCTCGCTGAATTGATGGAAGTCCCAATCGCTATTGTCTCACTAGGTGCAAATAGAGATCAAACTATTGTTATTGAAGACCCAATCCATGGACCAAAGAGAGCGCTCCTAAGATAATTTAGTTATTTAAAACTTAATGGAAAAAAAATCTAGGCATAATGATTTTAAAAAAGATATTGACCTCATAGGTTTAGGAAATGCAATAGTTGATGTAATCGTAAACATTGACGATCAATTTTTAGAGATAAATAACCTTAAAAAAGGCTCTATGAATCTTATAAATTCAAATGAATCTGAAGTTTTATTAAGAAATTGTAAGGTAATTAAAAAAATATCAGGGGGATCGTCTGCTAACACTGTCGTATGCTTGGCAGAGTTAGGAAATAATGTTCAATTTATTGGGAGAGTAAAGAATGATAATTTTGGAAATTTCTTTTCTACTGATATTAAAAAAAGTAATACAATTTTTAATACCCAACCTATAGATAAAGGCCCATCAAGCGCACATTCAATAATTTTCATAACCCCAGATGCTCAAAGAACTATGTGTACATATTTGGGGGCATCTACTAAGTTTGAGCCTAAAGATGTTAATTTCGATTCTATAATAAATAGCAAGTATTTATATTTAGAGGGATACTTATGGGATAGTGATTTAGCTAAAAAAGCCTTTATTAATGCTGCAAAGATTGCCAAAGAATCAAATACAAAAATAATACTTTCATTGTCTGATTCGTTTTGTGTTGATAGACATCGAGAGAGCTTCTTAAAATTAATAGAAAACTATATAGATATAGTTTTTTGTAATGAATCAGAAATTTTAAGTCTTTTTAAAGAAAATGATTTAAAAAGCTGCAAAAAATCTATATCTTCAATATGTGAATTAGTAATAATTACTTTAGGAAGTAAAGGCTCTTTAGTAAGCAATAAAGGTGTGTCTGAAGAAATAAAACCAAATCTATTAGGAAAAGTTATTGATACAACGGGTGCAGGAGATCTTTATGCTGGTGGATTTATTCATGGTCTAATAAACAATTATTCTTTAAAGAAGTGCGGAGAAATAGGCTCATTATGCGCTGGACATATAATTACTCAGCTAGGTTCTAGATCTAATATTAATCTTCAAAATTTATTACAAGAACACTTATTTTGAAAATGATTTAGATACCCAATTTATATATTTTTTTTCAGAGCTAAACTTTTTATAAACAATTTGAGGAACATCATAAGATGTCATCTTATGTAAGAAAAATATCAAATCATTTTTTAATTCTGGTTTACTTTTTATTGTAATTTCAACCTCATTTACCTCCTCAAGTTTGCCTCCCCACTCATAAATGGAATAAATATCTTTTAAGGAAACACATGCTGCAAGTTTTTTTTTGAGTAATAATCTAGCAATTTCTTTTGCTAGTTTTTTATTAGATTCTGTCGTTATCAAAAGTAAAATTTGATTCATCATAATGTATTAATTTTTTCTATTTAACTCGTTTATCAAATTATCATAATCAAAAAACACGCTAGGATTTATATTTTTTAATTTTGGCCTTTTAACTATAAATAACTTCATATCACTTTCATACACAATTTCCTCCCAATTAATTTGTGCATAACTTCCAGAATCCCTACAAAGTATTAAATCTATCTTCCAATATTCACAAAGTTTTTTTTCCAAAACATCTCCTTTTTTTTTACTAGGTTCAAATATTGCTATGTTTGAATTTTTTATACATGAGCCAAAGGCTTTAGCAATACTTTCATGTGTTGGAAGTACTCTTGTAAATACATTTGCACCGCAGGTTGAATAATAATTCGCAGTCTCATTTAATAATCTAGATCCTATTGCTAGAAGAATATTTTTATTTACTAAACTTTCTTTGCTTATATCTTTTAAATCCTTTATGTAGTAAAAATTTTTAAATGATTTTATTTCCGATTTTCTTTCAAAAGCCAAAAGAGGCTTTTTAATTTTTCTGCAAGCTTCATTTAGATTTTTAGAGATAATTAAAGCAAATGGGTGGGTCGCATCTATTACAAAATTTATTTTATTTTTTTCAATAAAACTGATAATTTCACTTATATCATTTAATTTTCCTGTAATGATGTGTAACTTTGGATTTTTAGCGTAAGACTTACTTGCTTTATATGTGACAACGCTTACAAACACTACATAGTTAAGTTTTAATAGTTTGTTAACTATTGCTGGTCCATCTGAGGTTCCTGAAAGGATCCAAACATTTTCATGGCAATTTTTTGGATTTTGCATCAATATGTCTTTAATTAAAATAGAAAGTTAATGAATCATTGTTTAATTCAAGCTGTAATAAATAGCGCTCCTCAGATGAGATATACCAAAGAGAATAATACGCCCATTGCTGAAATGATCGTGAATTTCAAAGGATTAAGAGATGAGGATCCATCAAGAGAATTAAAAGTTCTAGGCTGGGGCACAATTGCGCAAGAAATGGTGGAAGAATTAAAAAAAGGTCAAAACATAGTTATTGAGGGACGTCTTAGGATGAACTCAGTAACCAGAAAAGATGGTACTAAAGAAAAACAAACCGAACTGACCGCTTCTAGAATTCATAATATAAATCCAGCAGGAAAAATAAACTCAGAAGAAATAGATACTAACATTCCTCTTAGCAACGATAGCAATTCTTCTAAAGAAAAATCGGGGAATACCGAAAATTCTCAATGGAATAGTTCTCCATTAGTTCCAGAGGTTGATGAAATACCTTTTTAAATTAATTATCAATATTTGATTCTTGAACACGTATAATAAGTTTGCTTATTTTTCTTTCAAGATCAGCAAGTTCACTTCTAATCTCTGACCATTTACCTTTATCAAGATTCTCCAATAACCATGCTCTATCTCGATCAAGTTTTAAAATTAAATCTTCTTGATTTGTAGAATTATGATCTTGCATAATATTCAATAACTTTTCAAGTAAAAAAAAAAAAAAAAAATGAAGAAATACCTTTCCCCTGCAAATATAATAACAGTCGCAGGTGGTGTTTTAGCTTTTATTGGAATGACAGCTTATTTCACTGATTCAGTAAATCTTAGTGTACCTACTTTCTTTTATGGAGTACCTATTTTACTTATTGGACTTGGTTTGAAAACATCTGAAATACCTCCAGTTAAATTAGTAAATAGTGATAATTTCAAGAAAAATAAATTTAATAGACCCAAAGAATTAACCGACTTGGTTAAAGATGTCACGAGATGGAGGTACGGAATAAAAGCACATCTTGAATCATCACTTGAGTCATTAAATTTGTGGAATGAAGATAATCCTCCCCAACTCAAAGAGATTGAAGAAATAACAAAAGAAGAAAGAAATGGATTTAGGATGAATTTTGAAATAAATGATGTTCCTTTTGAACAGTGGTTAGCTAAACAAGAGAGGTTAAATAGATTTTTTGTCAAAGGTCTTGTCTCAGAATTAGTTATCAACGATAATAAAAAGGAATTCGATTTGATTTTCTTTTATTAGATATGAGAATATATTTATGAAAATTCAATTTCTCAATTCAATCAAATTCAAATTTCCCGTTTGTAATGGATGATTCCCAAAGAGTATCAATATTAAGTGAAGCACTACCATACATACAAAGTTTTTCAGGTAGAAAAATTGTTATTAAGTATGGTGGTTCCATTATGGAAGATGAAAAATTAAAAAAGCTTTTTTTCGAGATATTGCTCTTTTATCAAGTGTTGGTGTATGTCCAGTAGTGATACATGGAGGTGGTCCCGAAATCAATAATTGGTTAAACAAGTTGGAAATATCTCCAAAGTTTGAAAATGGGTTAAGAGTTACTGATGAGAAAACAATGGAAATAGTTGAGATGGTACTAATGGGAAGAGTTAATAAACATATTGTGAGGGGGATCAATAAAACAGGCTCATTAGCTGTTGGCATTTCAGGTCTTGATGGCAACTTAATTCAGTCAAGAGAATTAGGAGATGGAAGTCATGGGCTAGTTGGAGAGGTTACAAAAGTCAACCCTGAATTATTAGACCCTCTAATTGAAAAAGGATATATTCCTGTTATTTCAAGTATTGGTTCTACAATAGATGGCATTTCTCATAACATTAATGCTGATTTCGTAGCAGGCGAAGTTGCCGCTTCAATAAATGCAGAAAAACTTATTCTTCTTACTGATACTCCTGGGATACTTAAAGAAAGAGACAACCCAAACAGTCTCGCAAAACAAATAAACCTAAAAGAGGCAAGAGAATTTCTTAAAAAAAATATTGTTTGTAATGGGATGCGTCCAAAAACAGAATGTTGTATTAGAGCCTTAGCTCAAGGAGTAAAAGCTGCTCATATTATTGACGGGAGGCTTGAACATTCATTACTTCTAGAAATTTTTACAAATTCAGGAATTGGAACTATGATTAATGCCTGAGAATGGAATCGTACAAGCGCGTTGTAGAGACAGCTGAGCTTGCTCTTATCAAAGGTGAATATAATTTCTGCATTGAATACTTATACCCAATAATTGAATCTTATCCTAGCTCAAGCAAAGAAGGAGTTAATTTACGTACCATAATAATTACAGCGCTAACGGGAATTAATAAAAAGGAGGAGGCAAAAAAGTTTTGCAAAGAGCTTTTAAAATCTCATGATTATAAAGTTAGAGAAAACGCAAATACTTTAATGGAAATTATTGAGTCTCCTGAAATAAAAAAACCTGAGAATTGGAATATTACTATTGAAAGTAATCCTACCTTAAACAAAAAATCTCTTAATTCTTTAATGCCGAATAAAAAGATAAAGAATGAACAAAAGTTTATAAATACTTCAAATATTCCAACAGGTGAAACAAAGCCATTTCAGAAAGGATTTATATTTATAATTTCTCTATTACTGTTGCTACTCATTCCACTTTTAAGTGGCTGCGTTAAGATTGAAAACACACTTGATCTTAGCGAAATTGACTCAATAAATAATAATTTAAAAATCGAAAGTAAATACATTAAAAAATTTCCTTGGCAAATAAATTTCGAACAAAAAATTAAAAAAATTTTTCCTGATGCGGATATTTCAGAAGGGGAATTAGATTTTTACATTAAAAATAAAAACTTAAATATCGAAACAGCTCAAGAAGCTCTTTATAAAATACAAAAAACTGCTGGAGAGATTTTAGGAGAATCAACAGACCTAAGAATCAAAAGTACTGAAAAAAATTTTTTCTTTTTAAAAAAATATAATTACAAGATGGATTTTGATCTACAAAATCTTGAAAATATTAACGATGTAGAACTAACTTTTAATATTATTAACCCTAATAAAGTTAGCGTTAGAGACTATAGTAATCCTAATATAGAAATATCTAAGAATTTTATAAAATGGAATTTAATCCCTGGAGAAAAAAATAGTATAGAGTTCTCATTTTGGAATTGGAACAAATTAATATTAGGATTTATACTTATTTTATTGATAATAATGATTGCTTATATTTTAAGGTTTTATAGATATAAGCTAGGTACTAGCTACCCAGAACTTCCCTCTAATTAGCTATAACTCAACGGGATTCAAATCGATTGATAAAAATATATTTTTAGGAATTATTTTCCATAATTCAGACGTTTCGGGCAAAGGCAATTCCGAGTTTTCTGGTCCGTGCATTAATATTTGCCACCTAAATTTATTTCCAACTTTTGCAATTAAACTTGGTGCAGGACCAATTACATTCCACTTATTACCTTTAGTAAAACTGATCAAATATTTCGCCATTTTAACCGCAGTAGTTTCAGTAAATTCATAGTTCTCGCCAGAGATTTTTAAAAGGCATACCTTACAAAATGGAAATAAATTTGCCTCTTTTCTTAATTTTGAACTTTCAACTAAAAATCTTTCGTAATCTCTATTTTTGAGATATGAGATTACAGGATGACTTGGTTTATATGTTTGAAAAATAACCTTTCCTGTTTTTTTAGCTCTACCTGCTCTGCCTGCTAATTGAAGAAATAATTGTAATGATTTTTCTTCTGCAGAAATATCTGGACGATGAAGTAACCCATCGGCCGCGAGAACAACGGAAAGAGTAATATTGGGGATATCTATACCTTTTGCTAACATTTGAGTCCCTACAAGTATATCTGCTTCTCCATTAGCAAATTTTGAAAGAATGTTTCTATGACCATCTTTCCCTGAGGTAGTGTCTCTATCAAAACGAATAGCCCTCAATTCAGGAAATTCACTATTTAGGAACTCAATGACTCTTTGAGTCCCTATCCCGAAAGGTTTGAAAGCACTCGATTTACAATCAGGACAAATTTTGATGAGTTTAGCTTTATGGTCACACCAGTGACAACTAAGCCACTGTTTACCTTTTGAACCCATATGAACTGATAATGGGACATCGCAATTAGGGCAATTTATTAAAAATCCACAATTTCTACAGCTTAAGAAACCGTTATAACCTCTTCTAGGGATCAAAACTATTGCTTGTTCATTATTCGCTTTAAGCTTAGAAATTAATTCCAATAATTCATTACAAAAAATTTTTGTATTTCCTTTTTTAAATTCATCTCGCATATCAACAATCTTTATTTCTGGAATTTCAGTACTAGATATTCTTTCTTTCATTCTCAGCAACTTTATTTTTTTCTCAAAATTACTCTCTTTCCAAGTCCTCATTGAGGGAGTAGCACTTCCAAATATTAATTTTGCTGGATTTATTTTTACTCTATCTAGGGCAATATCTCTCGCATCGTAACAAGGCATTGGGCTGTCTTGTTTGTATGAAACGTCATGTTCTTCATCCATTACTATTAAGCCTAAATTCTCAATTGGAAGGAATACTGCTGACCTTGTCCCAATAATGATAAGAGGTTTATCTCCCTCAACTATCCTCTTCCAAACTAATGTTCTATGTTTGGAAGAACAATTACTGTGATACTCATAAACCTCACTTTGAAATCTTTTACTGAATCTATCAATAAGTTGAGGAATTAAGCCGATTTCTGGAGCCAATATTAAACAGCTCTTTTTATTTTGTAATTCATCTTCAGCCATTCTCATATAAACTTCTGTTTTACCAGAACCTGTTTCTCCCCATAACAAAAAGACATCTCCAGGTTTCATCTCTTTCATTTTTTCATATACTTTTTTTTGCTCCTGAGTAAGTTGTGGTCTCTCTAATTCAATACAATCATTTTTAAAAGAATTTAATTTGGTGTTGAACATTTTTTTTCTTTTAGTCTTGATTAATAAGTTTTTCTTAATCATTGAATTTATAAGAGCAAAATGAAAACCAATCTTAATTAATTCGCTTTGCCAGTTACCTTTATGACGCAATATATTTATTAAATTAAGTTCTCTTTTATTTAATTTCTTATTACTCAAATCCCAATCTGTTTGATATTCTATCCAGATTTGATATTTATAATTTTGGGGTATTTTTTTATATTTACCAATCCATCCTGGAGGGAAAGCAGTTTTAAACATTTTTAAATTACTTACTCGATAAAATAAAGCTAAAGCCTCTAACCATTCTCTCCACCAGTTTTGAATTACTTTTTTCTGCACAATACTTTCTATAAACAAATATTCAAAATCAGATCCTCTGTTCAAATTATTTTTATTTTTATCAATTCTTGAAAAAGAGTTTTTACCAATAGTTAGTCCATTTAATAATCTTCCTTTAAGTCTTACTGAAACAATATCTCCAACTTCTACACCAAGATTATTACCATCTATATAAGAAAAACTATTACTATGACTACCTAAATCAAGTAAGACCTCAAATTTAAAAGAGGTATTTAATAAATTATTACTTGCCGGCATCAAAAGTTTTTCTTAGTATTGGATTGTTGAACATTCCACAAAGTGTTTTTGCACATTGTAAGTATCCTGTTCTTAAGGAAGACATGAAGCTTTGATCATTGAGTAAAAACTCAAACATTGATCTGCCAGTCTGAGAAATCCCAAGACTTTTTACTTTAGGTAATCTATAACACTATTTAAATTTTTCAACAATTTAAAAAACTTTATTTAATCACAATTTTTGTGAGTTAGTTCTTCTAGTCATCAAGGCAAATTTTTACTACTAAATGTATAATTTTGCCTTAATTAAATTTTTACCTAGTTAAATTCACCGTAGAAAGGAGTCCATTATGTGCCCAGTAGCCGCAGAATCAAAGAATTCTAATCCTAGTTCTAAGAAGAAAATTAATAAAAAAATTGATCCAATTTCAGGAAAAGGTCGAGAAGAAGAAATTATCAGGAATCAAGATACTAATCAGAACTCCCAAGATAATCTTAATAATAAAGGTATTAGTGAGAATAATGATGAATTTAATGCTTCAGATGAAGATGCTAAATCCCTTGGGAACGTAAAACTTGGACCCAAAGGAATCTATACAGAAGATTCTATAAGAGTTTATCTTCAGGAGATTGGGAGAATTAGACTATTAAGGCCTGATGAAGAAATTGAACTTGCTAGAAAAATAGCCGATCTTCTCCAACTTGAAGAGTTAGCTACGCAATATGAGTCTGAGAAAGGACATTTTCCTTCAGTTAGAGAATGGGCTGAATTAATAGACATGCCTCTTTCTAAATTCAGAAGAAGACTTCTCTTAGGGAGAAGAGCTAAAGAGAAGATGGTTCAATCTAATTTAAGGTTAGTTGTATCTATTGCAAAGAAATATATGAATAGAGGTTTATCTTTTCAAGATTTAATACAAGAGGGAAGCTTAGGATTAATAAGAGCTGCAGAAAAATTTGACCACGAAAAAGGTTATAAATTCTCTACTTATGCTACATGGTGGATTCGTCAAGCCATAACAAGAGCGATAGCAGATCAAAGTAGGACGATTAGATTACCAGTTCACTTATATGAAACAATTTCTAGAATTAAAAAAACAACAAAAGTTCTTAGCCAAGAATTTGGAAGAAAGCCTAGTGAAGAAGAAATAGCTGAGAGCATGGAAATGACAATTGAGAAATTAAGATTTATTGCTAAAAGTGCTCAGCTTCCAATCTCCCTAGAAACACCCATAGGTAAAGAAGAGGATTCAAGGCTTGGGGACTTTATAGAGGCCGATATAGAGAATCCAGAACAAGATGTATCTAAAACTTTATTGAGAGAAGACTTAGAGGGAGTTCTAGCGACTCTAAGCCCAAGGGAAAGAGACGTCCTTAGATTACGATATGGAATTGATGATGGAAGGATGAAAACTCTTGAAGAAATAGGACAAATTTTTGATGTCACAAGAGAACGAATTAGGCAAATTGAGGCAAAAGCGCTTAGAAAGCTAAGACATCCAAACAGAAATGGGGTTTTAAAGGAATATATTAAATAAAAAAGTTAAATATAATTTTCTAGCTTTGTAATGTTGCCAAATATTATCTTAAAATAGATGCGACTTTCTCTTAAACCTAATTAAAAATATATTTAATGACTAAATTTAAATTAAAGATAGCTAGTAGAAGAAGTAAATTAGCTATGGTTCAAACATTATGGGTCAAAGAGCAATTAGAAAAAAATATTCCCGATTTAGAAGTATCAATAGAAGCAATGGCAACACAAGGTGACAAAATTCTCGATGTAGCATTAGCAAAAATAGGAGATAAAGGGCTTTTTACAAAAGAACTTGAAGCTCAAATGCTTGTTGGCCATGCAGATATTGCAGTGCATTCCTTAAAAGATTTGCCCACTAACTTACCTGATGGACTGACCTTAGGATGTATTACAAAAAGAGAAGATCCTTCAGACGCTCTAGTAATTAACCAAAAAAATAAGATTTATCAATTAGAGAGTTTACCTTCAGGTTCAATAGTTGGAACCAGCTCCTTAAGAAGATTGGCTCAATTAAGAAATAAATTTCCCCATCTTAATTTCAAAGACATTAGGGGGAACGTTATCACTAGAATAGAAAAGCTAGATTCTGGAGAATTTGACTGTATTATTCTAGCTGCAGCGGGTTTAAAAAGATTAGGATTTGAATCAAGAATTCACCAAATAATTCCTAATGAGATTTCCCTCCATGCTGTTGGGCAAGGTGCTTTAGGAATAGAATGTAAATCTGATGATAGAGAAGTTCTAGATATTATTAGTGTTTTAGAAGATAAAGTCTCAAGCCAAAGATGTTTAGCAGAAAGATCTTTTTTAAGAGAACTTGAAGGAGGATGTCAAGTTCCAATAGGCGTTAATAGTAGTATTCATAACGATGAAATATACTTAAGAGGGATGGTCGCATCTATTGATGGCAAAAGACTTATTAAAGATGAATCTATAGGGAATATTAAATATCCAGAGGAAGTTGGTAAAAAATTAGCTGAAAAGCTAAAAATTCAGGGGGCTGATAAAATTCTTACCGAAATATTTGAACAATTTAGAGAGAAATAATATTATATTAATTAACTAATTTAGGTTCAATTTCTTTTTGGTATCTAGATTCACAATCTTGAATTACTTTAATAGCTTCTTCTATTCCATAAAAACCATTAACAGTACATGTGCCTGGTTTCTTTAGATCTTTATAATGTTCCCAATAATACTTGGTCTCATTAAGCCAATGTTCACCAAGATCTTCAAAAGAATGAATATGATCCATTCTCTTATCATCTGACAGTACAGCAATTACTTTATCATCGACTTCTCCGCCATCATCAAATTTCATCACTCCAATTATCCTTGACTCTACTATTGAACCAGGAACTAAGGGTTCTGTAACTCCAACTATTTCAATATCAAGAGGATCACCATCTTCATCCCATGTTCTTGGAATACATCCATAAGCGAAAGGATATGCAAGTGATGAATAACCCACTCTATCAAGTTTCAAATGTCCAGTTTCAGTAATTAACTCATACTTATTTATAGTATTAGAATTTAATTCGATAATTGTATTAACGACTGAGTTTGTATTGTCTATAAAAGCATCTAAAATATGCAATAAATTAGGAGTAACTCTACTTGGAGGTTGATTAAGGTTTGCCATCAAAATATTATTTTTATTTATCTTACATCCTGACACTCAATCAAATTCTAAAAAGTAAATTTTTAGCAGAAATCTTTTATTTTCGATCTCAAATTATTAATAAAGTAATTTGATGTTAGTTCTTCTCCTGTGACATTTATGACTAATTTCATAGAATTAACAGATCTTCCATAGTTATGAATATTATTTTTTAACCATAAAATTATTTTTTCATATTCTCCGTTCTCAACTAAATTATCAATTAATCCTATTTCTTTTTCCATTTGAAATGAGATTTGTGCACTTATAAGGTGACCTAACAAGTATGAAGGGAAATATCCAAAGGCTCCTTCACTCCAATGAACATCTTGCAAACAACCTTCTGCATCATTAGATGGTCTAATTCCTAAAAGCTCCTCATATCTTTTATTCCATTCTGATGGAACATCTTTAGCCTCTAGATCTCCTTCAATTAAGTCTATTTCAAGTTCAGTTCTAATTAAAATATGCAACCCATAACTTAATTCATCTGCTTCAACTCTATTTAAACCTGCTTTCAAATGATTAAGAGATTTCCAAAGTTCTAAATGATTTTTTAAAGAACAACCTTCGGAAACAAAATGCTTGAAAAACCTTTTTGAAAAAGATTTTGATTTAACTATCCTATTTTCCCAAAATAAAGATTGGCTTTCATGAACACCCATTGATGTTGCTTGACCCAAAGGCCAAGCAAACCATTGATGACTTTGAGAAGGTAAACCCTGCTCATATATAGAATGTCCCCACTCATGCGCAGTAGCTAGAAAACTTGATAAGGGTTCACCCTTTACAACTCTAGTAGTAATCCTATAATCTTCCGGGCCTAAAGTAATAGAAAAAGGATGAGGAGATTTTGCTACAACCACTAAATCTTCGTCTCTCCCAAACTCATCAAGTAATTTAGAACATAAATTTTGCTGAGATTTAGGACTTAAATCCCAATGATATTTTTCTGATTTTTTGATATCACTTATTAGATATGGGATAGTTTCTTTAATTGGCTGGAAGATTTTATTTAACCACTCCAAAGTTAAATCAGGCTCATAAGGCTGCGCTAAAGTTTCCCAAGGTGTGTATTTATCTGATATTTGCCTTGCCTCTTCAATACGTAATTGAATCAACTTTTTAAAAATTGGTGAGAAAATCTCAAAATCTGATTTTCTTTTGGCTTCTTGCCAACTTTCATAACCTTTTGATTTAGCCTTAGCGAGTTCTTCAACTAATTTAGGATCTAAATTTTTTTGCCTATTAAATTCCTTTATCAATAATTCAATATTTCTTTTTTTACTTTGAATAATTTCTTGACTTAATGATTTCTCTAACCCTCCTTGAAACTCATCCTGAGCAGCTGCAATTAAATCTAGAAACTCTTCTGAGGAATTTCTTTTATGCAATATTTTTGCGATATAGGTAAGTTGTTCAGATCTCCAAGATGCTCCTTTCTTAGGCATACCCGTATTTTGATCCCAATAAAGAGCACTCTGTATAGAGCCTAATATTTGAGTTTCTTTTAAATAAGCTCCTAGCTTATTCCATTCTTTCTCAGCCAAAAATAATTATATGGATTATTTGGTATTTTAGACAAAAATATTATTCTAAGTATAAAATTTTCAAACTATATTCATAATAGAGTATTGATTATTAGGACTTTAAATATTTATGGAACAAATTTTCTCAAAATTAAACTTTATAACTAAAGGCGAGGGATTCACTGATATTACTAATGATTTAAATTTGTTCATACAAAAAAGTAATTTTCATTCAGGAATTTTTAACTTAACCTTACTACACACAAGTTGTAGTTTGACTATAAATGAAAATGCAGATCCAAATGTTCTTAAGGACTTAGAAAAGTTTATGAAATCTATAGTTCCTTACAACTGTTATACATCATTATCAAAAGGAAAAGAGGAGATATATTATGAACATTTTCAAGAAGGGGAGGACGATATGCCAGCTCATATTAAAACTGCTTTAACAAATACTAATATGTCCTTAAGCTTTCAAAAAGGGAAACTCATTCTTGGCACTTGGCAAGCAATTTATTTGTGGGAACATCGATTTAGTACAAAAAAAAGAAGTATAAATGTACATATTATTGGGGAAAAAAGTTCAAGTATCTATAATGATAAATAGTCACAATAAATATTAATGAAACCTTACCTTTTACAAAATGAAGAATTAAAAGAACTATCTGCAAAAATAAGAGGGTGGGTGATTATGACGAATCATATTGAAAGAGAATTTAATTTTAGTAACTTTATAGATGCCTTCTCCTTTATGACAAAGATTGCCTTAATTTGCGAAAAACATAACCATCATCCCAATTGGGAAAATATCTATTCAAAAGTAATTATTAAACTAAGTACTCATGATTTAGGAGGTATTACAAATTTAGATCAAACAATCGCCTCAGAAATTAATGATATTTTAGAAAAATAATTTACAATTGAATTAACTTTATACGTTTAAAAAAAACTATAAAAATGGCAGAAAACTTACTCCCTGTTACTATTATTAGTGGTTTCTTAGGTTCAGGTAAAACTACGCTTTTAAATCACATTTTAAAAAATCAAGTTGGTATTAAAACTGCTGTTTTAGTTAATGAGTTTGGAGAGATAGGAATTGATAATGAATTAATTATAAAAACTGCTGAAGATATGATCGAATTAAATAACGGATGCATTTGTTGCACAATAAATGGAGAATTATTAAACACTGTTTCAAAAATTTTAGATAGACCTGAAAAATTAGATTACTTAATTGTTGAAACTACTGGACTTGCAGACCCTCTCCCCGTAGCAATGACTTTTGCTGGGGGTGATCTTAGAGAAAAAGTAAGATTAGATTCAATTATTACTCTTATTGATGCAGATAACTTTGATTTTGATTTAAAAAATTCTAGTGTTGCTTACTCACAAATTTTATATGGTGATATTTTACTGCTCAACAAATGCGATTTAGTAACTGATATTCATCTAAAAAAAATAGAAAGTCACATTAATAGTATTAAAAAAGAACCAAGAATTTTGAGATCGATTAATAGTGAAGTTGGTTTGCAAACAATAATGAGTGTGGGACTATTTGAAACAGATACTTTTCAATTTAAAGAAAAGATTAATAAGGATCAAGATTCGCATGATCACTCCTCCCATTCACATGATCACTCCTCCCATTCACATGATCACTCCTCCCATTCACATGATTTAATTAATAATATTGAAGGATTTACCTCTATTTCTTTTGAGACGAATGAACCATTTTCATTAAGGAAGTTTCAGAATTTCTTAGACAATCAGATTTCACAAAATGTATTTAGAGCTAAAGGAATTTTATGGTTTATGGAAAGCGAAAGAAAACATGTTTTTCATTTGTCTGGTAAACGTTTTTCTCTTGATGATTATGAATGGGAAAATGAGAAATCAAACAAAATTGTTCTAATAGGAAAAGAATTAGATCATCAAACTATTAAGAATCAACTTGATTGTTGTAGATTTAATTCTAAAGACAAAGCATAATAAAGTTTTATTTTATATTTGAAAATCTTTAATAAACAAATAAAAATATTTTTATCAGATTTAAAGCCCTTAAATATTGCTTCTTTTATAGTTGCATTTATAGTAATACTTCCGATTTTTAGTTTCTTAATTGAAGGAATAGATTTTATTTTAAGTGGAAATTTCTCTTTAGGTATTGCAGGAAGAAAAGAAATATTTGGCACATTAAAACTTTTAATACTTACTAGTTTTTTTGGGGGTGGTTTAGGCACCTTAAATGGATGGTTACTATCCAATTGCGAATTCAGATTAAGGAAAACTCTGCGTATTTTTCAACTAATTCCACTAGCAATTCCTGCATATTTATTAACTGCAGTTTTACAGGATTTAGGAAGTATTTTGGGATATCAAATAACTGGTTTTTGGTGGGCAGTTCTTATACTTTCAATTACTACATATCCTTATGTTTTTTTACTTGCTAATGAAAGCTTTAATAAATTTGGAGCTAATCAAATTAATGCTAGTAGAGGATTAGGGGTTGGACCATGGGGCAGCTTTTTTAAAATTGCTCTTCCAATGGCTTTCCCAGCATTAATAACTGGAATCAGCCTTATGTGTATGGAAGTTATGAATGAATTAGGGGCAGTTGAGTTATTAAATATTCCAAGTATTTCTAAAGGTATAACTGAGAATTGGATAATTGAAGGTAATCCTAAGAGCGCGATTGGATTATCATTAGTTGCCTTAATAATAGTTTTTGCTTTAATTTTGTTTGAAAAACTTTCTAGAAGCAAGACGAAACGTTGGAGTGAAAATCCTGCATCATTAGATTCGTTGGGTTTTCAGTTAAAAGGAGATAGGTTTTACTTAGCAATTTTGTTTACTCTATTACCACCATTATTTTCAATTGGGATTCCGTTTTCATGGTTTCTCTTAAATATTGATCAGTTAAAAAAAGGATTCACAATAGAATTACTATTTCTTACTCTTAGAACTATTGGTCTTGGGATAATTACTGCATTAGTAACTTTAGTTTTCTCATTAATATTAACACTATCTAATCGTCAGAATAAGAACTTACTTATGAGATTAATAACATTCCCTGCGGGTATTGGATATGCAATACCTGGAACAGTATTAGCGATATCATTAATAACCTTTACAAATTCAAATTTTTATTTTATTGCCATATTCCTTCTGATCTGGGGTTATGTAGTCCGTTTTTTAACTATCTCAAAAGGTACCCTTGAGTCTGGTTTTGAAAGAATATCTCCCAGCCTTGATGAGGCTGCAAAAGGACTAGGATCAAATTGGCTTGGTGTTATCAAAAAGATACATATTCCACTATTAAAAGGTCCAATATTTGTTGGATCTCTTTTAGTTTTTGTAGACACGATTAAGGAATTACCAATTACTTTTATTCTTAGACCTTTCGATTTTGATACCTTATCTGTAAGGATATATCAATATGCTGGAGATGAGCGAATGGCAGAAGCCTTATTACCTGCACTTTTTATAACAGCCTTGGGACTTATTGCATCAAGTACATTAATTCCAAACTTAGAAAAAAAGAACTAAATTCTTTTTAAAAATTTTCTTAATAAAAAAGGCAGACCTAAAAATAAATCTGCCGAGGTAGATATCAATCTAAAATAAATTAAAATTACAAGAATTATATTTTGCGGAATATTTTTTCCAACAAAAAAAATAAAACAAGCCTCAAATACACCTACCCCTCCTGGGGCTGTTGGCACTATTAATCCAAAAGCCCATGACAAACAAAAAATTGCTAATAAATAAAAAATACTATACTGATTTTCTAAATTAACTACATAAAAACAAATAATAAATCCAATAAATTTTGATAAGACAAAAAGGATTTCCATCAAAAAAGCTCTGGCGGGGAAGAAAGAAATAATTTTTATTCTTTCCTCAAAAAGATACTTTTCATTGTTGAAATTTAAAGCCCTAATTGTTTTGCCTTTCAAGGTTTCTAATCTTTGCAAAATTAGGAAAATTAATTTTCTATTCAGAAATACTAGTGGTATGAGTAATAAAAAATACAATGGAAAAAAAAATATACCAACTGATGCCAATAAAAAAGATGCACACAACATGAAATATGGCTCAATTAGCGTAGAATAAAAAGCTAATTGAGGATTACTAATATCTTTAAGAAAGTTATACCTTTCAAAGAAATGCCAAATCCCTCCTGGTACATATTTAAGAACATTTGTAAGAACATAAAAGGTAATTAAATTATTTTTAGTCTTAGTTTTACCAAACCAAAAAACTATATTTTTCCAAGCTAGAGCATTAAAAAAAATACTTAGTATACAAAACAAAAATGATAAGAATATAAAATTTCCATTTCTGGCAAAATCAATATTAAAAGAAATTTGATCTAAATTTTTAAAAAAATAAAAACAGAAATAAGATATGCTTGATAGAAAAAAAAGTTTCTTAATGATTGCAAAATTAATATTCTTTAAAATCTTTATAAAAAATTTTTTATTCATTTTGAATCTTATTTCCAATCTTCAAAAGCCTTAAATTCCCTGCATGATTCTTTAAGAATATTTTTTACTTCTTCAGCCGTTTTATTATTTTCAATTTGCAATCTTAAAATTTCATCATTCTCTGGTTTCATATAGATTCTTCCGTTAGGTTTCATTGACTGTTTAAACTTAATTTTCCCAAAAGATGTTAGACACTCTCCTTTTCTTCTAAGTAAAACCCACCTCGATTGTTTTCTTTCCCTAATTCCTATAGAAGTAGAATGTTTAAACCATAAATTCCTGAAATAATCTTGCTTTTCAATAGGTAAGATGACTTGGAGAGAAAAACCTATCCTGTTTTTTTTCATATAAATTATCTGTGATGAAACATCATAAGCTCCCTCTTTTCTAAATAGCTCCAATAAATTAGCTATTTCTTCAGATGATTGATCATCAATCCATACCTCTTGAATACAAATCTCTTCATATCTTGGACTAATATTTTTATCTTTCAAATTTTCTTCATTAGTATTAATTTTTAATACCCTTACCAAATTAGGGCATGGAAGTTCTAAATTTCCAATACCTACTCCATAAGAATCAATGGAATATTTATAAGGGGTTTGGAAAGATTCGACCAAATTAATGAGTAAGGCTATTCCCGTTGGAGTTGACAATTCACCATCTATTGAATCAATACTTGAAATCACCTTAATATCTTTTCCCTTTAATAACTCTATTACCGCAGGAGATGGTATTGATAGCTTGCCATGATCAGTCTGAACATAACCTCTGCCCAAAGTTGGTTGATTACAAAAAACATTTTTCGGCTGTAAATATTCGATTGAGGCGCAGACTCCAATGATATCTACCAAAGAATCAATTGCACCAATCTCATGAAAATGAACTTCTTCAGGCTCAATACCATGAACTCTGCCCTCTGCAATGGCTAAAGACTCAAAAACTTCGTAGATTCTTTTCTTTAATTGTTTTTCTAATTTAGCCTTCAAAATTAAATCTTTAATACTACTCCAATCTCTTTTGATGCTTTGATTAGTTGCTCCTACTTCAATCTTAATTCCTCGAATTGAGCAACTTTTAGATTCTCTCAGATTTAAATAATACAAATTTTCTAATCCAAAACATGCAAGAGTTTTTTCAATCACATGTTTTGGTACACCCAAATCATAAAAACCTCCTAATAACATATCCCCAGATACGCCAGGGGAACATTCAATTAATATTTCTTCCATGACCCTTTATAAATTTTTGAATAATAAGAATACAAAAGGTAAGAACTTATTAACCATTTCTAATCCTATCCTTTTTTAGATATTATTTTTTCAATAACTTCGTACTTAACCATTTTAAGTGTATTCCCATCCCTAATAACATCCAGGCTTACAAAATTATTCAATAACTTAAGAGGGATCTCACCTTCAATAACAATTTTAAAAGTTGCATTTTTTAATTTTTTTACAGATGAAGAAGCACAAATTTTTATAACAACCTCTTTCTTTTGTGTATTTACATAAACCAATTCACCTCTTATCGAAAAATAATTATTGTTCAAATTTAATTCCTCTAATAATTTAGAAGGATCCTTTTCAGAGACATTCTTATCAAGTTGATTTAATTGATAAGGGTCCCATATTCCTACCACTTGCAGATGTAAATTATTAGTGTTTTTATTTCTTGGATAAACTATCCAAAAATAATAATTTTCTAAATTAATATATTTTTTTATTAAAGATAAAGCTTTACCAAGTATAACTGTTTCGACTGTTTTCCCTTCTTTATCTGTTAATACGCCTCTATTTAATTGATCTGTATTATTTGGTTTGTAAATACCTTCTACAATACCAATAGCACGGTACTGTAGTTTATTTGTAACTTCTTGAATAGGACTTTTATACATATTTGAGATTTTTTTAATTAAATATGAAAATTTATTAAATTAAAGATTTTCTTTTTCTCCAATCTTATCAAATGATTTTAAAGCATCATCAATAGCATCAGAAGGTTTAGTTGCATCATTCAAACTATTTGCTCTTCTAATCATCTCGACTATCTCAAAAGGATTAGTAGGCAAACTAGAACTATTTTTATCTATTTTTGTTGAACTATCAATTTCAATTTCATTCAAGTATAAGTCTTCTGCGATTAATAAAATTGATTTTATATTCATTAATGAAATAAATAAAATAAAAATTTTCGCTGATCTGGATAAATATTTATTTAGTTTTATTTTCATTTTGTTTAATTTCAAAATAATTTAAGGTTAAAATTATTTGCTATTTTAATTTTACATAGATTGGTCATAAATTGTTAATCGCAACTTGGAATGTTAACTCGGTAAGAACAAGGCTTTCTCAAATAACTAATTGGATTAACGATGTAAAGCCTGATATCCTTTGTCTTCAAGAGACCAAAGTTACTGATAATGATTTCCCTTTAGCACCTTTTCAAGAATTAGGGTACGAAGTTATTATTTGTGGCCAAAAATCTTACAATGGAGTAGCAATAATTAGTAAATTTAAGTTCGAAAATGTAAATAAAGGATTTACTAATGATATTTATAAAAAAAACATTTCTATAGATTTTAATGAACAAAAAAGGTTGATTTCTGCAGATATCAATGGTTTGAAAATAATAAATGTTTACGTTCCTAATGGTTCTTCATTAAATTCTGAAAAATTTGATTATAAAATCAAATGGTTAAAACACTTATCAACTTTTTTAGATGAGCAAGTTAGACCAGATGATTTAGTTTGTCTTGTTGGTGATTTTAATATTGCTCCACACGATATAGATATTCATTCCCCCCAGAAATACGAAGGGGGGATAATGGCCTCAAAGATTGAAAGAGAGGCACTTAATAATGTTCTTAAAGGAAGATTTATTGATTCTTTTCGTATTTTTGAGAAAGATACTGGTTATTGGAGTTGGTGGGATTACCGTAATAATGCTTATGAACTAAATAAAGGTTGGAGGATAGACCATATTTATGTCAGTAAAAACCTTTCATCAAGACTAAAAAGCTGTGTAATAGAAAGGAATCAAAGAGAAAATTTACAACCTAGTGATCATGCTCCAGTGTTAATTAATTTAGATATCGATAATCACGATGAAGATTTCTTTGATGATGATGATGATCTTTTCGGAATATAGATCCCGAAGATTTTTTAGCCTTATAAACCTTCAAAACGCTTATTATTAAAGAAAAATTTAGAGATAAATTAGTTTTGTATCAAATTTTCCTAAAAATTAATTATTTACATTCCAAAATAACGCAATAAAAATATCATAATGTAGAATTTCAATCTGATTGACAAATTTTTTACTTATTTCTAATTTAGGACATGATGAAATTTTTCTCAAAACTCAATTCATTTAAATTTTGACTGACATATTTAATATCGCACGTTCTGAAGAAGTTTTTTCTTCAGCATTAAAATTAATGCCTGGAGGTGTTAGTTCCCCTGTAAGAGCATTTAAGTCTGTTGGTGGAAAGCCAATTGTTTTTGATAGGGTAAAAGGACCATTTGCTTGGGACGTTGATGGAAATAGGTACATAGATTATATAGGTAGTTGGGGGCCAGCCATATGTGGACATGCTCATCCTGAAGTAATCACAGCATTGCAAGAAGCAATTGAAAAAGGTACTAGTTTTGGAGCACCTTGTGTATTAGAAAATAAACTTGCTGAAATGGTAATAGATGCTGTTCCATCGGTAGAAATGGTTAGATTTGTAAACAGTGGGACTGAAGCCTGCATGGCAGTTTTAAGACTAATGAGAGCATTTACTGGAAGAGATAAAGTTATTAAATTTGACGGGTGCTATCACGGACATGCAGATATGTTTTTGGTAAAAGCAGGATCTGGTGTTGCTACTTTAGGCTTACCTGACTCCCCAGGTGTTCCGAGAACTACAACGGCAAACACTCTAACTGCCCCTTACAACGATCTTGAAGCTGTAAAAAAATTATTTTCGGAGAATCCTGATGCAATATCAGGAGTAATTCTTGAACCTATAGTAGGAAATGCAGGATTCATTACTCCTGAACCTGGTTTCCTTGAAGGTTTGAGAGAGCTTACAACTGAAAATGGATCATTATTAGTTTTTGATGAAGTTATGACAGGTTTCAGAATTAGCTATGGAGGGGCCCAAGAAAAGTTTGGAGTTACTCCAGATTTGACAACTCTCGGCAAAGTAATTGGTGGAGGTTTACCTGTTGGAGCTTATGGAGGGAGAAAAGAAATAATGTCCATGGTTGCCCCATCTGGTCCTGTATATCAAGCTGGTACTTTAAGTGGAAATCCACTCGCAATGACAGCAGGAATCAAAACACTTGAATTGTTAAGACAAGAAGGTACTTATGAGAAACTAGAATCTACAACCTCAAGGTTGATTGAAGGTATTATCCAATCAGCAGAGAATAATGGCATCGCTATTAATGGTGGCAGTGTAAGCGCAATGTTCGGATTTTTCTTATGCGAAGGGCCTGTAAGAAATTTTGAAGAAGCAAAAACAAACGATTCAGAATTATTTGGAAAACTACACAGAGAGATGCTCAAAAGAGGAATTTACTTGGCTCCAAGTTCATTTGAAGCTGGCTTTACTTCTTTATCACATAGTGAAGAAGAAATTGATCGAACATTAGAAGCATTCGATCAATCCTTTAGTATCTTAAAAAATTAACTTTATTTATTTTTACCTCCAACAATTACTGGTGGCATCCCTGAATTAGTCCCTGGGAGCCCTGGAACGACTTGAGTACTGCCATCCCATTTATCTAAAAATAGTTTAAAGAGCACTTGATCATTTAATCCTTTGTTTAAAGTTTCATACCTTAAAGCTTCCTGTTCTGCAATTTCTACCTCTGTTTTGGCTCTCAAGAGTAGCTGTCCAGCAATTTGTTTCTGTTCAATAGCAGCTCTATATTCCTCAGCTATTTCTAAACCCGTGAGATCTAAGCTCTTAACATCCACATAATCAAAGGAATTCAATTCCTCAGCAACAGTAGAAGCGACTTTTTCAGAAATTACATTAAATTCGGTTGCTATAGTCTCTAATTCATATTGTGAGAAAACTGATTTAAGAGCTTTAAGTAAGGAAGGTTGAACTATCTTTTGATAGACATCACTGTTTCTACTAGCAATTGTGGCAAAAATCCTACCTGCCTCACTTGGCTTAACTGAATATTTAACAGTAGCAGTTGCTCTAATAACTTGAAGATCTTTTGTTAAAGTCTCAAATTTCTCAGGTTGAACTTGAGTTTTCACATCAAAGGGAAATACCGACTGAACAAAAGGGACTTTAAAATTCAATCCTGGTCTTCTTGAACCACCACTTACTTTTCCTAGAGTTGTTACTACAGCTACTTGTCCAGAAGGTACCACAAATAAGGATTGTGTGAGCAAAAGGAATCCAGTAAAAGATAAAACGATAAGTAGTGTTGCTGTTCCTCCAGGACCAGTTGGGGTTACATTTTTGAAAGAAGTTGACATTTAAATTTGCTTTTAATTAATCATATTTAAAGAATTTAATTAATGCATTAATTAGGTATTTAATTAAAATATTTTTTTAATAATTGTTTTAAATAATTAATTATTAAACTTTAAAGATTATTTGATTTAAATTTCCGCAATAATTGTAAATAAAGATCCTCATCTATTTCTCTTATATCATATTCAGAAGGTAAGACTCCATGCTTATGCTCATGAGCTGCCATCCAACAAAATTTCTCAAGCTCTCTTAATGAAAAACGTGGATAATCTTTTATTTTTAAGCACAATGAATCTATAAGAGATTTTGAATAATCTGCCATTGTAAAATGTTAATTAACAATATTTTATCTATAATTATTTGCTTGGAGAGGAATTTTATATGTCTCCTCCAAATTATCAAGTAATTTAATTGTCAACTGAAGATCATTCTTACTTTTGCTTATTACTCTTAGGGTCTCTCCATTAATACTTACATTTACCTTTTTAAATTCATCTCTTATTTTCTTACTGATCTTTTTTGCAATTTCCTGATTAAGTCCTTTCTTTAAAGTGATAGTTTGCTTTACTCTATTTCCGCTTACAACTTCAATGTCTTTGTAATCAAAAATTTTTAAAGATAGTTTTCTTTTTATTGCCTTTTGTCTAATAATATCAATTACAGAATTTAGAGTTAATTCACTATTTGTAATTATAAAAATATTATCTTTTTCCAAATCTAAAGAGGTATCAGTTCCCTTAAGGTCATATCTTTGAGAAATTTCTCTTTTAACCTGATCCAAAGCGTTTACTAATTCTTGTCTATCAAAATCAGAAACTACATCGAATGAAAAATTTTCTGCCATTACTTAAATTCAAGTTAATTTAATTATTACCCCAAATAAACTTAAAAAAAAAAAAAGAGAATTAATTTAATCAAAAAATAACAAACTAACAACCTTTCCCATTTCTTCTGCACATCTACAACTATTCAATAAGGTTTCACTATCATGAAAAGCGAAACAAATTAATTGATCACATCTATTAATAATTTCTTGATTACAAAGACTGCTTGCCATGGGCAAAGGTAATTCATCATTCTCACTCTTCTCAACTAAATGCATGACGCTCTCTAATTGTTCTTTAATTTCAGGTAATTGCTTATCTAAACTTTGTGGCAAAAGCACAGTCAGCAAGGATGGATTAATCTCTAAAACAGCTCTTATAACAGCTGCATTAACTCCCTGAGATCCAGATGTAAGGATAGTATGTCCCTCTTGCGCTAATGACCTCGCGATAAGTTCGATCAAATGTATATCAACAACAGGCACATGTCTACTGCCCAAAAAAGCAATCCTTCTCTTCCCTTTATCCTGAAGTTTTGCAAGCTCTTGAGCTAATGTGTCAACACCTTCAGTTGAGGGTAGATCTAAAGAACGGCTCAAAATAAAATAGTTACTATATTTGAAATTAGCATTTATCTGAAAAATTGCAGGGAAAATCTATTGTTTCAAGAATATTTTTTAGATTTACATGCTCTTGAACTAATTGAACAGCGTATGAAGCTTTTATTGATTCATGTATCCTGACATGGCCAAAAGCTTGTTCAATAATTTCTACTGTCGCAAGAGTATCTAATTCTACTTTCAAAATTGGCACTTCTAACTCTTCTGCTCTATAAATCAGTTGAGATAAAGGTTCACCTAAACCAGTAAGAATTAAACATTGGGTAGAAGCTTCCAAAGCTGCAAGTTGAATATCAGTTCTATCAGCTCCTGTAACGACTGCCATATTTCTCCTTCTTCTGAAAAATTCCATTGCAGAATTTACTCCCATTGCACCAATACTTAATGTTTCAACTAGTAATTGTTCTTTTTCAGGACAACAAATTACTTGAGCATTTAATCTTCTTACAAGTTCCCCTACAGTCACACTCCTAAGTAATGGAGATTTAGGCATCACCCCAAATATTTTTATATTCATCTCTTGTAGAGAGGGTATGATTTCATTCTTTATTTTTTCTACATCCTCAGGATCAACAGCATTCAAAACAGCTCCTGCAAAATTATCTCCTAATTGTTTTTTTGCATCCAATAAAGCATCTACACTTTTACTATCCTCCCAAAGATTAACAATAAGGACTTTCGCTTTTAAATGGTTGGCAAGTTGTGGAAGACTTAAACCATAAATCATTCCTTCATAAAGGCTACCCGCAGCTTCAAGAATATTTAACCCATCAAAATCATCATTTACTAATCCCTCAATTTGTTCAAAACCTTTACCTGGAATTAGGTCTTTATTAGCGATTCTTTTCTCGGCAGATATATTATCTAACAATCCTACAGAAGGAATTAAGTTTTCTTCTTCAATATTTAATGTTGAACCAATAAATTTAACATCATCGTCTATAAGTCCTTCGTAGGACATTGAAGGAAGATTAGTAAGTTCAATACAAGTTGCTAATGGTTTTCCTATACGGACTTGCTTTCCCTGCTCTAATATTTTTTTTGATATTCCCAGTACTAATGCTGACTTACCACTAAATGGTTCACAGGAACCAATTAACAATATCTGACTCATAATGAATTAATTAATTTATCCATAGATTCAAGATAATATTTTTTAAAGAAGTATTCAATTATTTATTTATTACTTTTAATCAAATAATTTAAAAAACATACTATTAATTAAATAAATTTATGGTGATTTGTTCTATTATCAAAATTAGAAAAAAAATTTAATTAATATAATGGTGAAAGAAAAAACTGTTGGTATTACAGGAGCCTCAGGAGCATTAGGTAAAGAATTAACAAAAATATTTCGCAAAAAGGGATTCAAAGTTATTGGATTTACTCATAGTAAAAATGATTATGAGACTGAAATAGATTCTCCAAATGAATGGATTGAATGGCACTGTGGTAAAGAATTCTTGTTAATAGAGCACCTTAAAAAAATTGATATTTTAATTCTGAACCATGGTATTTACGATGTGAGTAAAAAAAATTCAAGTTATGAAAATTCAATTGAGATAAATGCTTTAAGCAAATTTAAATTATTAAATTTATTTGAAGAAATTGCTATGGAAAACAACTCCTCAATAGCAAAAGAAATTTGGATAAATACCTCAGAAGCAGAAATATTGCCAGCCTTAAATCCCTCTTATGAAATAAGTAAATCACTCATTGGTCAATTAGTTTCTTTTAAAAAGAACCTTCTTGATAAAAAGGCAATGAGTAAATTAAAAATTAAAAAAATTATATTGGGTCCTTTCAAGTCAGAATTAAACCCTATTGGAATTATGAGTCCAAAATTTGTATCCAATAATATTTACAATATTGCTAATTTAAATATATTTTTAATTATTATAAGCCCAAATCCAATTTCTTATATAATTTTTCCTATCAAAGAGTTATATTATTTTTTCTATTGTAAATTCTTAACAATATCGAAATTTATCAACTAGAAATCTCTATCTGTCAAAATTTCTATACCATCTTTCATTACAAGTATTGTATGTTCCCATTGTGCTGATAATTTTCCATCTTTGGTTATCACTGTCCATTTGTCATTTAGGGTTTTACAAAACTTGCTACCTTGATTAACAATAGGTTCTACAGCTAATGTCATACCTTCTCGTAGAACAACATTGGGTAATTCATTAGTTCGAAAATTAAAAACTGATGGTTCTTCATGAAGATTGCGTCCTACCCCATGACCTGTGTAGTCTTCAACAACACTAAATCCATTAACTTTAACAACATCTTCAATTGAGCCCGCAATATCAAGAAGTGTATTCCCTGACCTAATTTTCGAGAGTCCGGCAAAAAGAGCTTCTAAGGCTACTTCACTAAGTTTTCTGGCTTGATCAGGCACTTCTCCAACACAAATAGAGATGCAACTATCACCGTGAAAGCCATCTAGATAAGCACCAGTATCTATTTTCACAAGATCTCCATCTTTGATTATTTTATTTTTGTTTGGTATACCGTGAACGACTTCATTATTAATGCTAGAGCAGATACTGGAGGGGAAACCATGATATCCCTTAAAACTTGGCACAGCACCCATTTCTCTTATTCTCTTTTCTGCAAAATCATCTAAATCTTTTGTACTCATTCCTGGTTTTATTAGGTCATTAATTTCTCTTAAAACTGTCGCAACAATCCTGCTGGATTTCTTCATCAAATTTATTTCCCTTGATGATTTTATTTCGATACCCCTTCTCCTTTGTATAAAAGGGACTTGATCGTTGGATTTAGAATTATTTTTATTTAATAAAAGATCTGCAAAATGTTTCATTGGAATAAATAATAGTAATAGGTAAATATCATCAAATAGCCATAATCTGCAGGATGGCTATTTTAAATCTATCAGTAAGAAAAACAGAAAATGAAATTTATTACTAATTCTAGGCAATTTCATAAAGCATTGGCACCTTGGGTTTTCCTCCCATTATTTATTTCGGCTTTAACTGGCTTACTCTATAGGATCTCAAAAGATTTATTAGGCTATTCAAGAGATGAAGTTCACTGGCTAATGTCCTTACACGAAGGAGAGTGGCTTGGAGATAATGGAGAATTAATATACGTGATCCTAAATTCTTTAGGACTTATTTGGATGCTAATAACTGGATTCCAAATGTTTTCAAAAAAAATTTCATTTCCTAAAAAGGTTACTAAAGGCGAGTCGAAAGGTTAAAATAATATTCTTGAGAACATTAAACATAAAATGGCAAAAAAGAATCAAGAAACTGAGTCGGAAATCATTAATGAAACTGACACATCCACAGTAATATCTGTTGAAAATGAAAAAAAAGAATTAGTTTCCCAAACTAAAAAAAGATTAAGTTCATCAAACTTAATTAAAGAATTCGAAGGAGAACAGTTAAAGAAAAAATTACCGGAAATATACGTTGGAGATACAGTTAAAGTTGGGGTAAAAATTACAGAAGGTAACAAAGAAAGAGTTCAACCTTATGAGGGAGTTGTTATAGCAAAAAGGCATGGTGGCCTTAATCAAACAATTACAGTAAGAAGAATTTTCCAAGGTATTGGAGTTGAAAGAGTATTTATGCTACATAGTCCGCAAGTTGCCTCTCTAAAAGTAGAACGTAGAGGTAAAGTAAGGAGAGCTAAGTTATTCTATTTAAGAGATAGAGTAGGTAAAGCTACTCGCGTAAAACAACGCTTTGATCGATAAGGTTGTAAAGTAATTTCAACCTAATGGTCATAAAGGCGCTTATAATCCTTTTATTGCGCCGTTAGTTCAGTTGGTAGAACGCAGGTCTCCAAAACCTGATGTCGGGGGTTCAAGTCCTCCACGGCGCGTTTGGATCAACATTTTTAAATTATTTATTTTCATTGAGATGGAGTTAGATCTTCAACCAGGAGATGTGGTTAAAGTCCTCGAATCAGCAGCTTTAGGATGGGTTCGTGCAAGGGTTATCAGAGTAAAGTCTGGAGGTAGAGTTGTTGTTCAAAGCGATCAAGGCAGAGAATTCACAGCTCGGGGAAACCAGGTTCGCTTAATTGAGCCTGCAGGCTTTAGGCCTTAAGGAAAATTAATTATTTTCTATCTTAAAAACAAAAAACCAATTATTTCTTTAAATCCTCAAATTTATGAATGTTTTTTATTACAACAACATTAATTCAGCATTATGATCTGATAATTTTAAGTTCAGTTCTTTAACTAAACTGGAACTTAAATTCTGGGACCGTAGTTCAACTGGTTAGAGCACCGCCCTGTCACGGCGGAAGTTGCGGGTTCGAATCCCGTCGGTCCCGTTCTTTTCTAAAAGAAATTGGAAAAACGTTTAAGGTTAGCCCCAAGTCCAACTGGTTTATTACACATAGGTACAGCAAGAACAGCGCTATTTAATTGGTTATATGCAAAAAATACTAATGGTAAGTTTCTGATTAGAATAGAAGATACAGATATTGTCCGATCAAAATCTGAATTTACAACAAACATACTAGATGGATTAAATTGGCTCGGACTTAATTGGGATGAAGAGCCAATTAAACAAAGCCAACGAATTTCTATTCACAAAGAATATATTAAAAAACTTTTAGAAATTGGAGCTGCATATAGATGTTTTACTTCAGAAGATGAAATTCACGAGCTTAGAGAAAAACAAAAAGCAAATGGATTACCACCAAGGCATGATAATAGACACAGAAATCTTACAAGTAAAGAGATTAAAGAATTTATATCTCAAGGGAGATCTTCTGTAATAAGGTTTAAAATTGATGAGGAAGCAGAAATTAAATGGGAGGATCAGATTAGAGGCGAAATAAAATGGCAAGGAAAGGATCTTGGTGGTGATTTGGTTTTATCAAGAAGAACTTTAGGTGATGAGATAGGAGATCCTCTATATAATCTTGCTGTTGTAGTAGATGACAATTTCATGAATATTACTCATGTTGTAAGAGGTGAAGATCATATCTCAAATACTGCTAAACAAATATTGATTTATAGAGCCTTGAATTTTAAATTGCCAATTTTTTCTCATACTCCACTTATCTTGAATAGTGAGGGTAAAAAACTATCTAAACGGGACAGTGTCACTTCAATTGATGAATTTAAAGAGATGGGATACTTACCTGAGGCATTAGCTAATTACATGGCTTTTTTAGGATGGTCAATAAAAAATCCTGAAAATGAAATTTTATCCTTATCAGAGATATCTAAAATTTTTAATTTGTCAGATGTTAATAAAGCTGGAGCCAAATTTAATTGGGACAAACTTAATTGGATTAATTCTCAGTACATCAAGAAAATGGAATTGAAAGAATTAAATCAATTTATTAAAAAGTACTGGAATGATATGGGTTGGAAATCTCCTTCTAAAGAATGGGATTTGAAATTAACAAATTTAATTCAAGACTCAATGATCCTATTAAGGGATGCGATTGATCAATCAAAACCCTTTTTTTGTTTATCTCAAATGCAAAAAGAGGGGACAGACTTTCTTGAAAATAAAAAAGAAGCAAAAGAATCTTTACAATATATAGTTGATTATCTTAAAGAAGAAAATATATCTAAGGTTACAAGCAATAAAGCTCGAGAAATAATTAGTAAAATTTCAATAAATCATTCTATAAAAAAAGGAATTTTAATGAAATCATTGAGAGTAGCTTTTTTTGGTTGTCTTAGCGGACCAGATTTAATTCAAAGTTGGGAATTATTCTCTGAAAAAAAAAGTGATATCTATCTAATTAAAAGATGTCTTACTTAACTATATTTTCTTTTCAATTAAATCCAAAAAATTTGCGAGAGGCCTTGCTGTAAGTCCTTGAATTCCAACTGTCATAAGTATCGTTAGGAATACTAAGCCTTGGAGACGTCCTGCGCCAAGTACACCTGCCTGCTCTAATCTAATTGAAAAAAGAGATGCTACTGCGGCTGTAACTATTCCTCTTGGTGCCAACCACGCTAGAAATACCCTTTGCTTAATATCTAATTCTTTTCCCATAGTTGCTAGAGATATAGAAATTGGACGTACAATTAACATCAACATTAATACGCAAATAATACCTCCCCAACCCAAAGGACTTAATTCTCCCCAAGAAACATCAGATGCCAGAAGAGGAAAAAGTACTGTTATGGCTAGTTGTGCTAATTCACCAATCAAATTATCTAATCTTTCTTTATCAATAATTTCTCTTTTACCTACAACAAATCCCGCAGCAACAGAAGCAGGCAACCCTGATTCAGGCAAAATGTATTCACACATTCCGTATACAAGAAAAATAAATCCTAATGTAACTTGAAGTTCAATTCCAAATGAAGCTTCATTTTTTATTTTTTTTAAAATTTCAGATAGTAACCATCCAGAGCTCAAACCAATCAAAACCCCGCCACCTAATCTCTGCATTAAGGCAATAAAAACCTCCTTAATCCCATGTAGATCTCCTAATATAAGTTCTAGTAATAGTAAAGCAAGAACTGCTCCAATAGGTTCAAGAACTAATCCTTCAGCTTTTAAGACCTCGGAAAGGGGGGAGACTAATTTTATTTGGTCTACCAAAGGTGAAACTACTGTCGGTCCAGTGGCAAGAACTATTGCACTATATACTCCAGCCACTGACCATGAAAGTCCTGCCAACCAATGAGCTATAAATATTCCTGCTGATAATGAAATAAATAATCTTATTAATGAAATTTTTAAAACAGTATTTCTAATATTTCCTTCAGGTAATTTTAAATTTAATCCACCTTCAAATAAAACCAAACAAACTAAAAGTCCAACTATAGTTTCAAGTCCCTGCCCAAGATCGAGTGGTTCGACAAGTCCTAAACCTGATCGGCCAATGAATAATCCGGAAAGTAATAGAATTACGACACTTGGAAACCCAGAAATAGAAGAGATCAGACGTGCGCATGCCCCTGCAAATACAGTTATACCCCAAAGTAATCCAAGCCTTTCAGGCGTCATATAAGTTTCTTTTAATAAAAAATATTAACTAAATTGATTAAATCAATAATCTCATTTTAAGTCCACCATATACAATATTTATTAATCCAATTTAAGACTTTGTAAAGTATAAACTTTTTATTAGAAGATTAAAAGCATAAATTCAAAAAGGCTTATATAGAGGGAAATTTACTAATCAAAGCGATAATAATTAATATAATTCCAATGCCTATCGTCGCCATTCTTCCATTCCAAATCTCTGCTTGAGGAGTAAAACCTCTTTTCCATAAATTTAGCTCTTGCTTATCAACAATTTTTTTTGTTTTGTTAAGTTCTATTTTTGATTTGTTTTTCATTAGTTATTTAAAAGGGGGGGGTTTTCTCATAAAGTGTGTTTGCTTGGTCGATAGGAAGTCTTCCCGAAATACCCAATTTAAGAGAACTTTCATGTGCTCTAAATTTAAGTCTATATAAGGCTGCAGCTCCAATCATCGCAGCATTATCTGTGCAAAGATTTATGGGAGCTAAATGAACTTTAATAGATTTTTTAAATGCTTCTCTAATCATCATTTTTCTTAACGTATCGTTAGCTGCAACTCCCCCAACAACTACGATATTATCTAGATCATTATCTATTGCACATTTTATTGTCCTCTCTACCAAGACCTCTGCTACAACCATCTCAAAACTTGCTGCAATATCTTGGATTGGGATCTCATCTCCATTTAGATTGATTTTTTCAACCAGTCTTAATACTGCTGTTTTTAAACCACTAAAAGAGAAATCATATTTCAAGAAACCCCCTTTCTTATCAGAAATCTTGCATTTAGGTAAATTAAATTTTGAGGAATTGCCTTTTTTTGCAATCTTTTCAATTGCAGGACCTCCAGGGTAACTTAATCCCAATAATCTTCCAACCTTGTCAAAAGCTTCTCCCGCTGCATCATCATAACTTCTTCCAAGTCTTTGCATTTCTCTTCTCTCACCAACTTTAATTAATTCAGTATGTCCACCACTAACTAGTAAGGTTAAGAACGGGGATTTCGGATAGTTTTTTGAAAATAATATTGACGATAGATGTCCCTCTAAGTGATGTACACCCATGAAAGGTTTTGAGTATAAAGTACAAAGTGATCTTGCAGTAATAGAGCCAACTCTTAAACATCCTACTAGTCCTGGAGTTACGGTGGACGCAATAACATCAATTTCTTCAATACTTATTTTTGATTCTTCTAGAGCTTGTTCAAGGACTAAAGGTATCAACTCTAAATGTTTTCTCGCTGCAAGCTCAGGCACTACACCTCCCCACTTGGAATGATCTTCAATTTGTGATGCAACAATATTTGAATGTATTTTATAAATATCATCACTATTAGAAACAACAGAAACAGACGTCTCATC
>QCTB01000007.1 GCA_003209055.1 Prochlorococcus sp. AG-670-O13 | reverse complement strand
TTTTGGATCTACCATGCCAACGAAAACCTTTAACTTGTTTTCTTAAGTCTTCTTCAAATTTAATAGCTAATCTTGCTTGTCCCATACTTAATCTTTCTGAGACTTTTTGTAAATAGTGAGTTCTAGTAGAGGATTGTGGTAGTTTACTTAATAACTTAACTAATGAAGAAATAACACTCTGGAAAATATCCGATTTGGATAAGTCTTTATTATCAAAAATTTGATCAATCTCCCAATCAATCCAGAAAGAAGCATTATCTATTAAATTGTAATAATCTTCTGGAGTATTCCTTTTAAGATATTCATCAGGATCTTTAAATGCCTTTATTTGCAGTATTTTTAGATTAATTTGTTCATGCAGAGATAAATTTTCAACTTCATTTATAACTCTTTTTGTAGCTGATTTACCTGCATTATCGGAATCAAAATTTATAATAATGTTTTTACTATCCGTACATCTACAAAGTTGTGATATTTGATATTTGTTTAATGCTGTTCCGAGAGAAGCAACGGAATTCGTTATACCTTTTGAGTGAAGTGAAATAACATCAAAATAACCCTCCACTACCAAGGCCTTATCTCTTTTTCTAATATTGCTCGAAGCTTTATCAAATGCAAAAAGCATTTTACCCTTCTCGAAAACCTCAGATTCTGGAGAATTTAAATATTTGGGTTCCTGACCATCGAGAGATCTACCTCCAAAAGCGACTACACGGCCTTGCATATCAAAAATAGGAACAATCAATCTATTTCTAAAGCGATCGTAAACATTATCAGAATTTTCCTTTGCAACAACAAGACCAGCACTTAGTATTAACTTTAAAGGAAATTTCTCAACTTTTAAAAGATAATTGCATAAATCATTCCATGAATTAGGCGCATAACCTAATTCAAAATCATTAATATTTTTAATATTTAAATTTCTTTGCGAAGTTAAATAATGATGTGCTTCTTTACCTAAGGAATTATTTAATTGAGACTTAAACCAATCCTTTGATACGCGAAGAATCTTATATAGTTCCTCCCTCCTAGATAATTGTTTCTTAAATATTTCTTGCTGAGGGCCATCAACGTTTATTACATTAATATCGTTCTTTTTTGCAAGTAAAAGGACAACATCAGTAAAGTTATTGCGAGTAAACTCCATCAAAAACTTAATAGAATTGCCTCCAGCTCCGCAAGAAAAACAATAATAAAATTGTTTTGTAGGAGATACTGTCATAGATGGCTTACTATCATCATGAAAAGGACATATACCAACAAATTCTTTTCCCTTTTTCTTTAATACAATATGCTCAGAAATAACATCCACAATATCAACTTTATCTTTAACCTCCTGAATAGTTCTTGGATGTATCGAAGGTCCCATTTATTTATTTTTCTAAAAAGAAGTCCTAATTGTCATTATGTTATAGGTCAAAATTTTAAAAGAATCTACTTAATTTCACAATAAAATTAATTTTAGTAATGCTTATAGAATTTTTCAATCAAAATAACAATTCATTTAAGAAAGTAAATTTAATATTTGCATCATTTTTCTTCAGTCTTATGACTCTTTGCGTAAAAAAAATTGATAATAGGATATCTATATATGAATTAGTATTTTTTAGATCATTATTAAGCTTATTTATAACCTCTTTGATAATAAATAAAAAGAAAATAAATCCATGGGGAGTAAACAAGCCACTGCTTGTTTTAAGAGGGATTTTAGGAACAATCGCATTAGTTTGCATATTTTATGCTATTCGAAATATGCCTCTAAATATCTCAACTGTAATTCAATATACATACCCTATATTTATATCTATTTTTGCAGGAATCCTTATTAATGAAAAGATTACTAAAAATCTAATTATTGCATCAATAACAGGTTGGTTAGGAATATTAATAATCTTAAATCCATCTCAATTATCAAGTTTAAATATTGAGCTTAATAATATAAGTGTCGTCATAGCATTTATTGGAGCAATATCAACCGCTTTAGCTTACATAACAGTAAAGAAACTATCGTCAACTGAGGATGTTTTCATAATAATTAAGTACTTTCCGTTAATTTCAGTAATTACATTATCGCCAATTGTCTTTATTAATTGGGTAACGCCTAATGCTCATGATTTGATTTGGATCATTGGTATAGGACTCTTTACCCAAGCTGGCCAAACATTTTTAACAATTGGAATAAAGAAATTACAAACTTCAGAAGCGGCAACAATAAATTATTTACAAGTATTTTTTGGCTCATTATGGGGGATTCTGTTTTTTAATGAATTAATAAATATTAATTTTATAATAGGATCATTACTTGTTTTGTTAGGAACTATTATCTCTACTAGCAAAATGCTTAAAAAGATTTAAAATAATAAAAAAACTAACAATGTAATGAAGTTTTTCTTATTAGCTCTTTTCAGTTTTTATCCATTTTTACAAGTTAAAGCATCAACTCCTAAATCTGTAACATGTACTAGGACAGAATATAGAGAAGAATATATTCCTGGAACAAAATCAAGTCCTGGCTATGTAAGAAATTATGAAATTGATGTAGAAATTCCTTGTGGAGGAGAAAAAGCCCAAAATATTGATGATAATGATTGTAGTGAGGGTTCAGTAATAGGAGGACTCTTAGGTGCAGGATTAGCTCTTTCTTCATCCAGAGGGAAAGATAGATTCTGGGCGGTTCCAGCTGGAGGTACAGCAGGAGCTCTTATAGGATGCCAAGTGGATGGTGGATAATTGATTAGTTGGATAAAGGGAGAATTAGTAAGTTCATGGCAAACTAATAATAAATTTTATATTTTAATAAACTGTCAGGGATTAGGTTACGAAATTCAGACATTAGAATCAGTTATCTTAGATATTGACAAAAGTAAAACTTCAGAAAACGAAATTATTCTATGGTTAAAACATATAAAAAAAGAAGATTCTGATATGCTTTTTGGTTTTACATTGAAGGATCAAAGAGATTTCTTTAATCAAATTTTAAATATTAAGGGTCTTGGTTCTCAAATAGGTATGTCTTTATTAAATAAATTTTCCTTGAATCAAATAATATATGCCATAACTAATAATGACAAAAAGTCGATTAGTTCTGTTCAAGGAATTGGACAAAAGATGACAGACCGAATAATTCTTGAATTAAAAAGTAAGGTAATGAATATGCAAGTCGAAAAAGAAAATTTGGATAAAAGTAATTTTCTAAGCGAAAATAAAGAATTAAATTCAATTTTTAAAGATATTGAATTAACACTTCAGTCTCTAAATTATCCTAAGAAGGATATTAGGAACCTATTTCCTAAGCTTATTAATGATATTGAAAATAATAAAAATTTGAACATTGAAAATGATAATATTTCTTTTGAAAATTTATTAAAACAAGCTATGAATTATTTAGATAGACATTAGTAGTAATTTAGGCCAATAAAGTAGTAAAATATTATTAAGTTGATAAATTTAATGACACTAGATACAGCAGAAAAACAAAAACTTATTGAATCGCATCAAGTGCATGCTACAGATACTGGATCTGTTGAGGTTCAAGTTGCTATGCTCTCTGAGAGAATATCAAAATTAAGTGATCATCTTCAAGGTAATATTCATGATTATGCCTCAAGACAAGGCTTATTAAAAATGATAGGAAAAAGAAAAAGGTTACTTTCATACATTAAAGGTAAAAATCCTAAAAACTATCAAGATCTTATTAAAAAGATTGGAATCAGAGGATGAATTCCATTAATGAAAAAAAAACAGGCCAAAAAGAAAAATTTTACTAAAAAGAAAAAAATAGCAGAAAGTGATGCTTTTAGAAATATTGAAAAAAAAGCTCCAATATTAAATCCTAAGAAGAAACAATCAAATGGCATCCCAAAATATGTTGCTGACAGGATGGCAAAAAGAATTTTTTTTACAGCAGGAATTCCAACAGTTATGGGTATGTCAGTATTTGTTGTAAGTTATATAATTGTCACAAGAAATATTGCTGAAATACCTCCATCTTCAACAATTGCGATTTCGGCATTATTCTTTTTGTTAGGACTTGGGGGACTGAGTTTTGGGATATTGTCAGCGAGTTGGGATAAAGAACCTGGAAGTTTTTTTGGTATAGAAAACATACCATTAAATATTGAAAGGGCAAAGGCCGCTTTCAAGCCTGCATCTCAAAACTTTGATGAAAAAAAGTAAATCAATTAACTAAAGATTTCAAATTGACCTGGAAGGATTTTTCTGTAAGTAATTTAGATACTCCTTGAATATCTCCAACACAAAACTGATCACCAAACTTAACATAAGTTACAGAATCATTATTTTTAACTGCAGCTAATACTGGAATCTTAATTCCACATTTATCTCTATCAGGTTTGAATTTAACTAAGCAATCTCTTATCATATTTTGAATTCTTATATCAGAAGCTTGGGAACTATCCAGGTCAATTACAAGTAATTTTAAGTTATCAATTTCTCTACAATCATCAATAATTAATTGTGTCTTATCACTCTTTTTATCAATAGTCCCCCAAACTAAAAGTCTGGTATCAGTTAGAAGAAATTCAGATAATCTGCTATATGTTTTTGGGAATACTATGGCCTCACAATTTCCAGAGAGATCTTCTAATTGTACAATAGCCATTCTATCTCCTTTTCTTGTCGTAATTTGCTTTAATTCAGGAATCATTCCAACTAAGGAAACTTTAGCTCTATCCTGAGAGTCTTCTAAATCCGTAATGCTTATAGGAGAAACCAATTTAGCGGGTTTTGCCAGATGTTTTAAAGGATGATCGGATAAATAGAATCCTAAAAGCTGCTTTTCTAATTTAAGCTTTTCAATTAATGAATAATCTTCAACTTTAGTTCTTTGAGACAAAGAAAATTCATCATTTTTATCATTACCAATGGAGTCAAATAGGTTACCTTGTCCAGAAAGACGATCACGATTTCGAGAGTTCGCCCACTCCATTACATATTCAAGATCGGAGAATAGTTGAGCTCTATTATTATTGTCAGAAAATTCATCAAGGGCTCCACAATGAATTAAAGACTCTAGATTTCTTTTGTTTAAGATATTAGAAGGCAAACGATCACATAAGTTAGAAAAGGAATTAAAACTTCCAAATTTGTTTCGATTATCAATTATATTTTTTATCGCTGAATCTCCTAGATTTTTGATTGCAGACAATCCAAATAAAATTTGATCCTTTTTAACCGTAAAGTCAATACCAGATAAATTAATACTTGGAGAAATAACTTCGATCCCCATTGAATAGCAATTAGAAATATATCTCTGCATTTTATCGCTAGAACCAGAATTAACAGTAAGTAGAGAAGCCATATACGCAACGGGGAAATGGGCTTTTAAAAATGCTGTTTGGTAAGTAACTGCTCCATATGCGGTGGAATGACTTTTATTAAAACAATATTCAGCGAATAAAACCATTTGATCAAATAGATCATTAGCAATTTTTTTATCTACTCCTTTCTTACAGGAACCCTCAATAAAAATATTACGATGCTTAACCATCTCAGATACTTTCTTTTTTCCCATTGCTCTTCGTAGTAAATCAGCCTCGCCGAGAGAGTAGCCTGCTAAATCTTGAGCAATTTTCATAATTTGCTCTTGATAAACCATTATCCCGTAGGTTTCAGTAAGAATTGATTCAATGAATGGATGGGGGAAATCTATTTTTTCGCTACCATTTTTTCTATTGATAAACTTAGGAATGAGACCTGCATCTAGTGGACCAGGTCTGTAGAGGGCTAAAATAGAAGAAATATCTTCAAGAGAATTTGGCTTAAAATCTTTAACAACTTGTTTCATCCCGGAAGATTCTAGTTGAAATATACCTTCTAGATCTCCTCTTCCGATAAGATCAAAAGTTTTATTATCATTTGGAGGTAATTCATCTATATTGATTTTTTTTCCTGTTGAGGATTCTATTAAAGAAATAGTCTTATCAATCATTGTGAGATTTTTAAGGCCTAAGAAGTCCATTTTCAATAAACCAAGAGATTCTATGTCATCCATAGAATATTGGGTAATTATTTGTCCTTCATTATTCCTTTGAAGAGGTACAAGCAAGTCTAAAGGCTCAGATGCTATTACAACTCCGGCTGCATGAACACCATATGTTTTATTTGTCCCTTCAATTCTTAATGCCAAATCAACCCATCTTCTGACCTTATTATCTTTCAAATATTTATCTCTAAATTCAGGACTTGGAGATTTCTTATCAATCATTTCATTCAACTTATATGGCTTTCCTCTTACAACTGGTATTAACTTAGCTAGCTTATCCGATTCTCCGTAGGGAATATCTAGAACTCTTGCAACATCCTTTAATACAGCTTTTGATGTCATTTTATTAAAAGTAATTATTTGAGCAACTTTATCTTCGCCATATCTGTTGGTTACATAATCAATAACTTCATTTCTCCTAGCAATACAAAAATCGGTATCAATATCAGGCATAGATTTCCTTGCCGGGTTTAGAAATCTCTCAAATAACAATCCATGTTTAACAGGATCAATGTTAGTGATTTGAAGAGCATATGCTACTAATGAACCAGCGGCAGATCCTCTCCCAGGTCCAACAGGTATAGAATTATCTCTAGCAAATTTTATATAATCCCAAACGACTAAAAAATAATCTGGAAATCCCATGTCATTAATTATTTTTAATTCTGAAGATAATCTTTTAATATAAATCTCATCAACATCATCAAGATTTGTTTTGTTAAGTCTATTTAAAAGACCCTCCTTGGATATTTTTATCAAGAAAGCTAAAGAGTCTTGATTTTCTTGTAAAGGAAATTTAGGCATTCTATAAGTGCCGAACAACTCAAATTGTTCAATCTTTTGTGAAACCTCAACAGTGTTATTTATGGCTTCTTTTATAGACTCCTTATCTATATGATCATTAAATAGTTTGAGCATTTCGTTCTCGCTTTTGATGTATTCTGTACCTGTATATCTCAATCTCTTCTCATCACTTATTAATTTCCCGGTAAGAACACAAAGTAATGCATCATGTGCTTCGACATCCATGTTTGAGATATAGTGAGCGTCATTAGTAGCAATAACTTTAATTTGGTATTTTTTACCGATTCTTATTAATTCAACATTTACAATCCGATCTTCAATAGATCCATGATCTTGTATTTCCAGATAAAAATCATCTCCTAATAATTTTTTATACCAAAAAGCAATATTCTCAGCAACATCAACCCTTCCTTTTAAAATTGCTTGAGGAATTTCGCCGCCTAAACATGCTGTTGAAATAATAAGTCCCTCTTTATATTTTTCTAATAGAGATTTATCAATACAAGGCCTAGAAAATATACCTCTACCCCTCATCCCGTTGAGATGACTAATTGTAGTTAGTTTTACAAGATTTTTATAACCTGTGTGATTTTTTGCTAATACTACTAGGTGGTATCTTTTTTCCTTCTTTGGTTGAGGATCATCAATTGAACCATTGATGATATACATTTCATTCCCAATAATTGGTTTTAGACCTCTATCTTTACATTTTTTTACTAAATCCAGAACACCATACATAACGCCATGATCAGTCAAAGCAATTGAATCCATTCCAAGTTCAGAAGCCCTATCGACTATTTGCGATACTTGACTTGCTCCATCTAGGAGACTGTAATCACTATGATTATGAAGTGGAATAAATCCCATATTTTACGAATCTATATCTACAAGATAGAGAATAATTCTAAAAATTCTATATATTAATCATACAAATTAATTATTAATTCAAATTTCAATATTAGGTTTATTCTTCATGACCTGAGATTCCTTTTCAAAGATATTAGCAACGTTCAATATACGATCCTCCTGCAAAACATTACCGATTAATTGAAGACCAATGGGTAACCCTTTTTTATCAAAACCACATGGAATACTAATAGCTGGAAGACCAGCAAGATTAACCGGAACAGTTAAAAGGTCTGACAAATACATAGACAAGGGATCATTAACGAAATCCCCTTTTAAAAATGCAGTAGTAGGGCATGTGGGTGTTAGTAAAACATCAACTTTATTAAAAGCGGTATCAAAATCATTTCTTATTAAGGTTCTTACTCTCTGGGCTTTTTTGTAATATGCATCACTATATCCCGCAGATAAAGCATATGTACCAATCAAAATCCTTCTTTGTACTTCATCCCCAAAACCTTCGGCTCTACTCTTAGATGTCATCTCTAATAAATTAGAGTTACTATCAGATCTATATCCATATTTAACACCATCATATCTGGCTAAATTAGCTGAAGCTTCACATGGAGCAATTACATAATAAGTCGCAATTCCATCATTAAATCTAGGACATTTTATATCATAAATTTCAGCACCCAATGATTGAAATCTCTCTACACTAGATAGAACTGATTCCTTAACTTCAGGATCAAGACCTGGATGATTAAAACATTCTTCAATAATGCCTATTTTTATACCTTTGATAGATTTATCTAAATCTGATAAATAATTAGGTACTGGTTTATCGAGACATGTCGAATCAAGAGGGTCCTTACCAGAGATGGAATGAAGAATTTCAGCAGCATCTGAGACAGTATTTGTAATTGGACCTATTTGATCTAGAGAACTTGCAAATGCAATTAAACCCCATCTACTAACTCTTCCGTAGGTAGGTTTCAAGCCTACTACGCCACAAAAGGATGCAGGTTGCCTTATGGACCCACCAGTATCTGATCCAATAGCAGCTAAACACAAGCCAGCTGATACTGCTGCAGCACTTCCACCAGAACTACCGCCTGGAACTCTATTTATATCCCAAGGATTAGAGGTTGGACCAAATATAGAAGTCTCAGTAGAACTTCCCATGGCAAATTCATCTAAATTAGTTTTCCCTAAGCAAATTCCTCCAGATGACCATAATTTACCTGAGGAAGATGACTCGTATGGAGAAACAAATTCTTTTAACATTTTGCTTGAACAAGAAGTTACCACCCCTTTAGTACAAATATTATCTTTAATAGCTATGGGTACTCCTGCTAGTGGAGGAAGTTCTATTTTATCTCTGATTAATTTATCAATTTTTTCGGATTGATAATTAGCAATATTTTTCGTTAAGCACGTGTAAGCATTGATTTTAGGGTTAATTGATTCAATTTTGAGAAAAAATTCATTAACTAATTCTTTAACTGAAGCATTTCCACTATTAATTTCCGTTCGAAAAGAATTAAAGTTCATATTAGAATTAAGTTGTTTAGATTAATTTAGTTATCAAACAGTTAAAGGTTCTTCTTTCTTACATCTAACAATACTATGTTTTATATTCTTAGAACCCTCATCAGAAAGATCATTAAGAAATTTTTTTAAATTCTCATTTAAGCTGCGCTTTGTAAGAAATGGACCATACCAATAAGTTGCAGAAGGACTTTCTGTATCAACTTTTGCCCACCAGGCTAAACCAAGTTTGTTACCAAAATTTCTAATCAATTTATTTGGCCCTTTTTAAAGACCTGAATTTATTGTTAAATTCTATACAATTTTGTAGTAATAATTCAATATATTTTTATTAATTGAATAAATATATTGAAATAACTATATAAAAAATTGATGACCATCGATATATTGACTAAGATTTATGCTAAATATTTGATAAATGATAGAAGGAAATAGCTGCAGCTACTGATGCATTTAAGCTAGAAGTTTTCCCTTTTAAAGGAATTTTAAGTAAATAGTCACATTTTTTTTGAGTGAGCAAGGAGATTCCTTTGTTTTCTGCTCCAATAATTACTACAACTGGTCCTTTTTCATCAAATTTAGAAATAGGAACTTGCCCATCTCCAGTTAAACCAAGAATAAGAAAACCATTTTTCTTTAATTCATCTATTGCTCTATTTAGATTTACGACTCTACTTACAGGAACATGTTCTAATGCTCCCGTCGCAACTTTTGCAACAGTTCCAGTTAATCCTGCAGATCTTCTTTGCGGAATAATAATACCTTTACAATCAAACGCTTCTGCAGATCTAATTATAGCTCCTAAATTATGAGGATCTGTTATACCATCCAGGGCTACAAAAATAGGGTTAGAGGATTTGGTTTTAGATATGTGAATTAATTTATCTAAAGATATAGTTTGTGAAGGCGCTAATTGTAATGCAACACCTTGATGAACGGCACCAGATGTCAATTGAGATAATCTAGACCAAGAAACCTCTTCTATTAAAACGCCTTTAGATTTAAGATCCTTTAATAATAAAAAAAATTTTTCTGAAGAGTAAATTTCTGAAGTACACCAAACTCTGTTAATTGGTCGATCGCTATTTAAAGCAGCAAAAACAGAATGTTTACCCCATATCCAATCATCAAAATTTCTATCATTTAGATTTGATTGAAATTTATTTGAAATATTTTCCGAATAATTTCGTTTATTGGGAATTTTTGAAGAATTTCTTTGTGGGTATTCAAAATTATTTTTTTCTTTTGATCTTAAGTAACTTTGTTCGTTACTTTTAAGATCTTCTCTTTTTTTTAAATTATTTCTTTCATAAGAATGATTTTTAATTGATTTAAAACTATCTTCTTTAAAACTATTTTCTTTAAAACTATTTTCTTTAAAACTATTAGATCTATAATTTTTTTTTGATTGTGATCGTCTATTAGCTTTATCACTATTTTTTTTTGAATAATTATTATTTGAAAAGTTTTTCATAGTTTTATAACCTTATTTACACTCTAGGTATTCAAAAATTTTCGACAATCTCTTTGGGTCCTTTAGAAATAACCAACCAATCAAAGTTTCAAAACCTGTAGCTCTTGAATATATAACAGGATCTGAAGATTTAGGAAATCTCTTTGTTTTATTTCTTGCACGTCTTATTAAATTAATTTCAAATGTATTTAACAAATGTTCAATGTCATCTAATGATTTTGATTGAGCTACAGCTTTAACTTCATTAACAACTGAAAGATGAAGATCTTTAGATTTTAGTGGAATATGAACATGGCGTAATCTTTGATGCAACTCCCAAACTGAATCTCCAAGCCAAGCAAGCTGAATAACACCTATCTCTTCTGGAGAACCATGGGGGACAAGATTTTGAATCCAATAATTCAATTTTTTAAATAGACTAATGCATCTTCAAGGTTAGCTTTCAAATTAAGAAATTCACCTAGTCGAACAAGTTTTATAGTTTGAGCAACTCTTGAGTTGCCAACGACAGAAAAACCTAGTTTAAGTTTTGCGCATTCTTTAGAAGTTTGTACTAAAGCTCCTAAACCCGATGAATCAAGAAAATCTATTTTGCTTAAATCAATGACAAATGAAAGGGGATCCTTTTTAAGGGTATTAGTAATAAAGGTTTTAAATTGCTTTTCAGAAAATGCGTCTAATTGCCCCTTAAATGTAAAAACAATAATATTTGTCTTTACTTCGATGTTCCCTCTTAAAGAAACAGTTAGCTTTTGGAAATCTTCTATGATTTAGTCCCTCCAAAAAAAATTAATTTATCAAATGTAATTATCAAATCAAAAAAGATCAAGATGTCAACATCTTTCTAACATTAGGGAAACAAATTTCTCAAATAAATAATCTGAGTCATGAGGGCCGGGACCTGCCTCTGGGTGATATTGAACACTAAATATAGGTTTATTTATCAGTTTCAAACCAGCAACAGTTTTATCGTTTAGATTGAAGTGAGTTATTTCAACACACGCATTTGATAAAGAATTTGGATCAATAGCAAAACCATGATTTTGACTAGTTATTTCAACATTATTTTTTAAGCCGCAAGGATGATTTAATCCACGATGTCCAAAAGGTAATTTATAGGTAACCCCTCCTAATGCCAAACCAAATATTTGATGACCAAGACAAATCCCAAACATTGGAACTTTTCCATAATCTATTAAAGATTTAGCTAAATTAATACCATCAATAACTGAAGAAGGATCACCTGGACCATTTGAGAAAAATATACCATCAGGATCATGACCTAAAACATCATCAAAGGTAGAATTAGAAGGCAAAACTAATACCTGACATCCATGTGAAACTAATCTATTAAGAATAGATCTTTTAATGCCAAAATCTATTGCGATGATTTTAAATTTTTTTATATTATTAGATAATCTTTCTCTTCTATCAAAATCAGTCTTAGTAGTCTCTTTCCATAAATAATTACTTTTTGTAGAAACTTCTTTTGCTAAATTTAAACCTTTCATATTCGGAACATTAGAAATAATATTAAGACAAGTATCCAAATTATTATTTTCAGAAGTTATCAATCCATTCATAGAACCATTAACTCTTAAAATTTTAACGAGTGCTCTTGTGTCAATTCCATAAATTCCAACAATATTATTATCTATAAGCCATTGATTAAAATTTAATTGAGATCGCCAATTACTATTATTGCTTGAGTAATTACGAACAACTATACCCTTGACTAAATTATTTGATTCTGAATCTTCAAAATTAATTCCCGTATTTCCAATTTCTGGGTAAGTAAATGTAAGAATCTGTCCAAAATAACTTGGATCAGTTATTACCTCTTGATAACCAGTCATCCCAGTATTAAAAACGATTTCACCAACAATAGAACCCACTGCACCAAATGAATAACCAGAAAAAGTAATACCGTTACTCAAAACAAGTTTTGCATTTTTCTTAAAAGGATGATTCATTGAATGAAAAATATTTCTTATGATTCAAGATAAGCTTTCAAAAGTGAAAATTTAGCCGAAGGTTTTGCTTTACTCATAGAAAACAAAGCTTGGTTAAATCCCTTTTCAATATCATCTTCAATTCCTGCAACCCAAAGTACTAACGAGGTATTTAATGCTACAACATCCATATGCGCCTTTTTACCAGTGCCATTTAAAACAGACTCTAATATGTCTTCATAAGACTCATTATTTGAAACGATAAGTTCACTGTTAGAGGTATTTTTATGAATAAAATCAGAAACATTAAGTTTTGAATATTTTAACGTACCTTTATCTACAAATATGATTTCATTATCTCCCTCTAATGAAGCCTCATCCAGACCTCCATAGCCATGAACAACAATCGCTCTGTCCATTCCTAGTCTGCTTAAAGCAGAAGCCATAGGATTTAGTAGATCTGCAGAGGCAACTCCTAAAACTTGAGCATTTGGTCTTAAAGGATTTACTAATGGGCCTAATTGATTAAAAACAGTTCTAATACCAAGAGTCCTTCTTAGAGGAGCCAATTTAATTAGGGATTTATGCCAAGCAGGAGCAAATAAAAATGTTATTCCTATTTCGTCAATAGCAGAAATAACCTTTTTTAATGATGCATTTAGATTAATACCAAGATTTAATAAAACATCTGCAGATCCAACTTTTCCACTAGCACTTTTATTTCCGTGTTTTGCAATATTTACTCCACATGATGAGGCCACAAAAGCAACAGCAGTTGAAATATTAAAAGTATTTGCACCATCACCTCCGGTACCACAAGTATCAACCATAAATAACTCAGGTCTTTGGGAAGGTAATTCACAAGCGTTTAAAAGTACATCTGCCATAGAGGAAAGTTCTGTCCCTGTAACGCCTTTAGCTCTAAAAGCGCTTAAAAAAGCTCCTGTTTGAACATCCATTATTTCATCATCTAGCCACCTTATCATCAAAGATCTTGAGGTCTCATCATCAAGATTTTGTCCATGAAGTAATTGATCTAGAATTTCTGAATTTGTTTTATTAATAGACATATTTTTATTAAAATATAGTTAATAGATCAATTAGAAGTATCAAAACCTGAACCTACCAAATCTTTAGCAGTATTTGATGGCCTAAAATTATTTGACCATAATTTTCTTGTCTTTGAAAAAAGAATTTCTTTTGTAATTTTCCAAAATTTAAGTGTTTTTTCAATATCTTCCTTAATTTCATTTTCACCAGGAAATTCCTCATAACGATTAATTAACCTAGCTAAATTAATCAAGTCAAAATCTTCCGGAACAACTTTAGTTATAAGAGAATCTATAATCTTTTTATCAGTTGTATGAAGGGGATGAGTTTGTTCATTGCTCATAATAAAAAATCAAATCATTTATAAAGCTAGCTCACATATTATAAAATGAAACATTATCTTAATCTTATGGGAAATATTAAATGAAGAATCTAAAATTAAAAGTCATAATAAAATATCTCAAACCTTACAAAAAAGAATTTGTATATGGTGGTATTGCACTTTTAGTAGTAAATATTTTAAGCGTTTTAATTCCATTAGAAGTTAAAAACATAATTGATCAATTGAAAGATGGATTTTCTGCCAATTTCGTCATAACAAAATCATTATGGCTTATGTTTTTAGCCACTTGTATGGGTTTAATAAGGTTGTTTTCAAGACAGATTGTATTTGGTATAGGCAGGAAAGTTGAAGTAAATCTTCGCCAAAAATTATTTGACCATTTACTAATACAAGATCCTGATTGGATTCAAAAAAAAGGTAGTGGAGATATTATTAGTAGAGCAACTAGTGATGTAGAAAACATAAGAAGACTATTGGGGTTTACTGTCTTAAGTTTATGCAATATCGTTCTAGCTTATTCTCTAACTATTCCTTCAATGTTATCAATCAATAAATCTTTAACGGTTGCTGCATTAATGATATTTCCAATGATATTAATAATTGTCAGCTTATTTGGAGGGAGAATGGTAAGTCAAAGAAAAATACAACAAGAATCACTTTCCAAACTTAGTGATTTAATTCAAGAAGATTTATCGGGGATAAGTGCTATTAAAATTTATGCACAAGAAAATGCCGAAAAAAAGGAGTTTAATAATTACAATAAAACATATCGCAATTCAGCAATAAAGCTTGCAAGAACAGCAAGTACTTTATTTCCTTTATTGCAAGGTATCTCTTCAATTTCACTTTTAATTCTTTTAGGTCTTGGAACATCTCAACTAGAAAATGGATACATTACAATTGGTGGCCTAGTAGCATTGATATTATTCGTCGAAAGGCTTGTATTTCCTACTGCTCTTTTAGGTTTTACATTAAATACTTTTCAATTGGGACAAGTCAGTCTTGATAGAGTTGAAGAGATTTTTCAGAATAGTCCAAAAATTGTTGATAATGCAAAAGCTAAAGCTCTTGTGAAAAAGATTAAAGGTTTTATTGAAGCGAAAGATTTAAAAATAAGATATGAAGGATCAAAATTTAACTCTTTGAATGGGTTAAATTTTAAAATTTTTCCAGGAGAGCTTATTGCAATAGTAGGGCCAGTAGGCTGTGGGAAAACTACCTTAGCAAAATCATTAGGTAGAACTATTGAAATACCAGATAATCAATTATTTATAGATGATATTGATATTAAAAATATAAAATTACGAGATTTAAGAAAAAACATTTCTATTGTTCCTCAAGAAGCATTTTTATTTACATCGACGATTTCTGAGAATCTAAAGTTTGGAGAACCTAAAGCTTCTAGAAATACTGTTAAGGAAAGTGCAATAAATGCAGGCTTGATAGATGATATTAATAATTTCCCTCAAGGTTTTAAAACAATTGTAGGAGAAAGAGGTATTACACTAAGCGGAGGTCAACGCCAAAGAACAGCTTTAGGGAGAGCACTTCTAGTAGATACTTCAGTAGTAGTTTTAGATGATGCCTTGGCAAGTGTAGACAACAAAACTGCTTCAGTAATTATCGAGGAGATGAGAGAAAACAAAAGCAAAACAATCTTGATGATTAGCCATCAATTATCTGTGGCAGCTACATGTGATAGGGTACTTGTAATGGACAAAGGTAAAATAGTGCAGGAAGGGATCCACAAAGATTTGATAAAAACAAAAGGCTTATATAAAAGACTTTGGGAAAGAGAAATTGCTACTAAGCAAATAGTAAATTAAATCCAATTTTTAATTTATAGCTAGGTACAAAATGTTTGAATTTCTAAAAAAAATCATGAATAAAGAGGAATTAATTTCTGGGAATGAGTCAAGTTTCTTCCATAGAATATTAAATACAGATATTAAAGAGGAACCTAATTTCGAAGAGGATTCCATAATATTTGGATGTGGATGTTTTTGGGGTGCAGAAAAATGTTTCTGGAAACTGCCAGGAGTTGTTACAACCTCTGTAGGTTACGCCGGTGGAGAGAAAAAAAATCCTTCATACTATCAAGTATGTTCAGGTGTTACTGGTCATGCAGAAGTAGTTAAAGTAGTTTGGAATATAAATAAAATTGATATAAGTGATTTATTAAAAATGTTCTGGGAATGTCATAATCCAACCCAAAAAAATAGGCAAGGAAATGATACGGGTACACAATATAGATCAACTATTTTTTATACACATGAAAAGAATAAAGATATAATTCTTGCTAGCAAAGAAGCCTATCAAGAAGAGCTTTATGCAAATAATTTTGGCTTAATAGAAACAGAGATTAAAAAGATTGACACTTATTATTACGCCGAAGATTATCATCAGCAATATTTAGCCGTAGAAGGAAGTCGTCAGTATTGCTCAGCATCTCCTACAAAAATAAAATTAGGTAGTTTCAATGGGAGCAATTACAAACTTCCAAAAGATACTTGGAATAATTTCAATTGGGATATAGATAAATGTGTATTGAGATCTAATAATAATCCTATAAAGATTAACAATTGAAACCGGTTCTTATTTATAGTATAAAAACGGGGCGTAGCGCAGTTTGGTAGCGCACCACTTTGGGGTAGTGGGGGTCGTGGGTTCAAATCCCGCCGTTCCGATCAAGTAACGGTATCATCATTATTAATTAATGATTTGTATAGCTTATAAGAACTTATTCCAACAGCAATAAAGGTAAATGAAGAAAAAATTGCACATATAATGATAGTAAGATTTGAAACTTCAACCTCGCCTAGTTGATATGATATGAAGAAATTCATACGAAATAAAATTTATAAAAACACTAACATAGAAGTAAAAAAGTTTTCAAAATTTTTAATAACTATAATTTTATAAGAATCAAAATTCCAAATATCAATCTATAAATAATAAATATTTTGAGTCCATTAGTGGAAATATAATTTATTAAAAATTCAATTGCTAATAAAGAAGAGAAGAAAGTTGTAATTAAACCAACCAATAGTGGTAAGAATGGAAATGTAGCAAATTGATTTATAGAATTTAAAAATTCAACAAAAGCAGCCAATGAAATTGCTGGTATACCAAGGATAAAAGAAAATTTAGCAGCATCTTTCCTCTCCCAACCACATAAGAGTGCCATAGAAATAGTTGAGCCGGAACGTGATACTCCTGGAATAATTGCAAAAGCTTGAGCAATACCAATAAAGAAACTATTGAGATATTTATGATTACTTAAATTAACGAATTTATTATGAGAAATATCCGCAAAGAACATTATTATTGACATTAAAATAGATATTAATGCAATAGATAAATTTGAACGAAAGAAGGAATTTGAATATCCTGGTACAAACAATTTTATATATGCTCCAAGACAAACTATAGGGATTGTTCCTATAAAGATAGATTTATATAATTTATTGGAAACAAATTTTTGGAAAATATATCTAGATTTTTTAATCCTTTGATTAAAAATATTTTTTCTAAAATACCATAATAAGGCAAAAATGCTTCCTAATTGTATAATCGCCGATATAGAAGAGCCTGGATCCTCAATACCAATAAATAGAGATATAATTTTTAAATGTGCAGTACTACTTACAGGTATAAATTCTGTTAGGCCTTGAATTATTCCATAAAATATAAATTTTAAATAATCCAATATACTTTATTTAAAAGATGATCTAATAATAATATCAATTAAAAATAATACAATTTACATTCCAGGAAGAAAAGCTAATGTATAAACATAATGAAGAATATTTATTTTAAAATCTTAGTTTTTCTAAGTCTTTTTATATTTTCTGATATTGTCAAGGCTGATTATTGGCTAGTCATTGGAACTTATAGACAAGGACCGGGAGGAAGACCGGAAGTAAGTGGTATTACAAGTCCATCACTTCATACTATTCCTATGAAAGATATAGAAACTTGTAAAAAAGCCGGAAATAAGATCTCTAATGATATTTATACACCTGTTTGGCAATTTGATAATAAATGGACGTGTATTTATAGCGGTAATTCTAATTAAAATTATCTCTTAACATCATGAGCACAACCATCACCTTTATAATTCTCACTTTCGTAAAAATCATTTTTCGTACCAAAATAAGCTGTTAACAGTACAAAGGGTAAGCTAATTACAAATAATACTAAAGTAAGGTCCATCTAAAAAAAGTATATTTAAAAATTCAGATTTTATTTAATAATCTGTTGGACCTTTCAATCCAAGATAGAAAAAGGCTCCAAGACCAATTAAAACTAAAACTCCCGCAATAGCTGCTGAAGGAACAAAACCTCCAATTGCAAAAGATGCAAAATGTGACATTATCATAAACAAAAAACTAAACTGATGATATCAATAATTTTAACTGCGGACGATAAAAACTCTGACTCGAAGACAATTAAAATATCTAAAGTCAAGCTACTAAAGATGCATCTTCATTTTCAGATGAAATTCTTATCCTTTCTTCTAATTTGGGTCCATACAATTCATTACCCCAAATCTCGACCCTAGAATCGTTGGGTGCCATAAAGGTAAGGATATCGGTTGGAAATAAAACTCTTTCTAAGAAAAAGTTTGAGGGACCAATACATCTCAAAACTATCATTCTACAACCTTCATTCTTATAAGAAAACTCAATCATCCCTAAAAATTGCTAAAAAATTACTTTTTATTAAACACTAAACAAATTGAATAATAATGTATAAATTATTACTAAAAAAATTTTTGGATCAATATTTATTTACACTTACATTAATTAATTTTCTCTCTTGGTTGATTAACAATAAGACATCTGAACTAATCTCATCAAAACTCTTATGAGGAATTGACACATTCAACATTCTAAGAAAATTAAACAATTTTTTATCTTGAAGAGCACTACCTCGTTTTATAAGCATGCTTTTTTCTTGATGTGTTTTCCACAAATTCATATATTCGAATTTAATGGGTTTTAAATGCCATATTTGATCAATCAGTCTCCAAATATCTATATACTTTTCTAAATTACTTTGAATATTAACTCTGTAAGAAGTTTCATAAGTACTTAATGGAGGATGAAATTTTTCAATTTTATTTTTATCAATAGATAAAGGTTTCACACCTAAGAACCATCCCTCAATTATTACCAAATCAGGAGAATCATTCTTCCAATGAGACCTATCGCCTAAACCATTTCTTAAGGATTTATCAAAAACTGGCCTATTTAATATGCCATCAGCCTTCCATTCAAGTAATTTCTCTCTTAATAAATTAATAGAGTGGCTACCAGGAAAACCTCTTGATACATTCCAGGGATTATTCTTAATTGCTAATTCCATTTCATCAGAGGGAAGATAAAAATCATCAATAGAGATAACTGATATCTTGAAATTAAATTTCAAGGATATATTCTCCAACCATTTACCTAATGTTGTTTTACCAGTTCCTGGAAGAGCTGATATACCAATTATTTTTCGTTCAGGACAATTATTATTAAATTTATATGCCTGAGAAAAAAGAGGTAAAGCTAAGCCCCAAATCCAATCATCATTAACCTTCTTATCCCAAAATTCATCTATAGAAAGTTTGTCTTTCTTACTATTCCAGAACTTAAACCATTCATCAGATGTTTTCCAACCAATCTGTGAAATTAATTTTTCAAAATCATCTAATGGGAATTCAATATTTAAATCATTCATTTTTTACTTAATACCAATTTATTAATTAGCTTATTAATTTCATTTTTCCATCCATAACCATTTGGTTCGCTGGCTAAAGTAAATTCAAAATTCTTTAATTCCTCTAATAATTTCATATTTGGTCCACTAGGACTAGGAATAACGATTTTAAAATCCGAATTCAATAATAAAGGTAAATCGTTAGGTGAATCGCCTAAACCAATAATTTTGATATCTGGATTTTTTGAATATTTCTTAAGCTCATTTATTGCTTTTCCCTTGTTCGAATTAATAGATAACATATGGCTCATCCTATTACCTCTAAAAATTTCTACATTAAATTTCTTGCAGCAAATGTTAATGATATTCACCATGTTTTCCGGAGGGTTTAAGAATGGCATACTCCAGTGCCTATCCCTCATTAATATCAGGGAATGTCCCTTTAATCCAGTAAGTTCTGTTGCATCTTGATCAGAAATATTATTAAGTGGTAATAATTCATAATTAATTTCATTTGAAATACTTTTTAAAATGTTCTCAAGTATTTCGTATTTTTCTCCAAGAATAATTTCACCATTTGCCATATTTAAAGATTCACCATAAATGGCAGCACCATTCTCTACGATATAAGGATCAGTTAAATTGAGTTGTTTTCTGATTACTTTGACTTCAGCGGCGGTTTTACTTGTGCATAGTATTACTGGGATTAATAATTCTTGAAGCAATTTTATAGTTTCTTTTGCTGGAGTCAAATCATAAGAATGATCCATTAATGTTCCATCAACATCACTTACTACCCAAATAGGAGAATTTTCAATCATCTATCAAAAAACCAAGCCATATTACTTGAAAAGGGTCAAGTTGAATGTTATTACAGTTATATTTTTTTGATGTTAAGTAATCCTCCATATTCAGATCATTTTTAATCATTGAAGTTGAATCATAATCACCCAATCTATAATTAATTTTATTTTCTGTCATATTATGAAATGTGAAAACAGATTTTGAACCAATACCCCTTTTGATAACAACAATATCACCTCTATTTTTAGATAGGCACTCCATTTCGGAATTAGGATGAAATTGAGGTAATTTTGCTCTAACATCCATTGCATTTCGAAGATATCGCAAATTTTTATTAGCATAAGATTCGGGATTTTTAAATATAGCGGAAAGTTTCTCAGCCTTAAATTTTTCCCTATTTAAATCTCTTCTTTGACCTGTCATGGAAAAACTTTTTATATCATTTTCTGAGGCTAGTAATGCGGGCAAATAAAAAGCGGGAACACCTTTTAGAGACATAACAAGTAATTGAGTTAATAAAAATCTTTCATATTGAAAACGATTTGAATCTCGACCAGGATCCTCCATTGCACTCCACCAACTAATATTTAATTCATAAGGTTTATCTTCGCCATTGGATAATCTTCTATGGCTTACTAGTCCGCCTCTTTTCTCACAATTAATCAATAAATCTTTAACTCTTTCTTCATTCATTAAACCCTCTAAAGCCCTTAAACCAACTCCATCGTGAGAAGCCGTGAAGTTAAACATAGTTGTAGTTTCAGGTAAAACTGGCCAATCACAAATCCATGAATTAAGAATATCTGCTCTTGAACTAATAATTGCTTCTAATAAAAGAGGGGGCAAAGGGAAATTATAAGCCATATGTGCTTCATCTTCAGGTATTAAATAAGAAAGATTCTCCTTTTGTGGAACATTTGTTTCAGTGATTAATACCCCATTTTCATGAAGATAGGTTAACAATATTCTCAGTATTTTTACAATTGAATGTGCTTGTGGCAAATGTAAACATGTAGTTCCTGGTTCCTTCCAGATAAAACCGACAGCATCTAGTCTTAACCATCTAATGCCATTCGATAAGTAAGTAACAATCAAATTAAGGAACTCAATTGTCATTTTTGGATTAAGCCAGTTCAAATCAATTTGATCTGGACCAAAAGTTGTCCAAACTTGTTTTTTTCCATCATTTGTATTTATTTGTGAAAAAAGAGATGAACTTCTGGGTCGTACAACATTGCTCCAGTCAAGATCTTGCGAAGGAGAAAATACATTAGACAATCCAGGTTCTTGACATTTGATAAATTGTTGAACCCAGGGATGAGAGGAAGAGACATGATTTAAAACTAAATCAGCCATTAAATAATGATTATTAGAAAAACTATTTAGATCCTCCCAACTACCAAATCTCTGTTCTAAAGACTTATAACTTGAGACAGCAAAACCGCCATCGCTAGTTGACTTAAGGAATGGAAGTATATGAACTACTTTTGAAAGACTTCCAAAATGATTGCTTAATATTTCTCGAAGCGTTACGAGTGTTGCTTCTCCTTTTTTATAAACACCATCAGCATATGTTATTAAAACTGAATAAGATTCATCCCATTTTTTATCATCACTTTTTTCTTCATAACGAGACTTCCCTGAGAAATTATCTAAAATCTGCAATAATTGATTACAAATAAAGTTGATCTCTTGGGTAGTATGATCCTTGTAAATTGTTTCAAGCAATTTCCTAAGCTTTAAACTATCTAATTTTTTCTCTGAATCAATTTGGGTCACTTTGAAAAAATCATCGAAGTATTAACACTATTCTGCACATCAAATAGAAAATGGACTTTCAACAGGGCTTAATCACAACAATACATGAATATGGTGTCACGAAGGATCTACTTAAAGAATTAAATAGAAGTCTTAAAAAAAAGTCCACAGCCATACTAATTCCTTGTTTATATGAAGAATTTGAACGACCTGCGCTTAGAGATATTAAAGAAGTTTTAAAAAACCTTACTGGATTAAATGAATTAGTTATTGCTCTATCAGCAAAAACTATTGATCAAGTAAATTCAGCGAAGTCATTTTTTGATTCAATGCCATTTCCTGTTCATATTCAATGGACAAATTCTCCATCTGTGATTGAACTATTAAAAAATCAAGAAAAAAATGGATTAGAATTACTTGGAACACCTGGGAAAGGATGGGCAGTATGGCAAGGAATAGGGGTTGCAACAAGAAAGTCTGAAGTAGTTGCTTTATTTGATGCTGACATAAGAACTTTTAGTCCATTGTATCCATCTAGAATGATTCTTCCCTTATTAGATGATTCCTATGGAATTTCATATGTAAAAGCTTTCTATAGTCGATTATCATTAGAAACTAATCAATTACAAGGAAGAGCAACAAGATTATTTGTGGGTCCGTTATTGGCAAGTTTAGAGCAATTAGTTGGCAATGGGCCATTTTTACAATATTTACAGTCATTTAGATATCCTCTTGCTGGTGAATTTGCTTTTACTAAAGATTTAGCGATGAATTTAAGAATTCCATGTGATTGGGGATTAGAGATAGGTCTATTATCAGAAGTTTATAGAAATGTCAGAACCTCGAAAATAGCTCAAGTAGACCTTGGGTTATTTGATCATAAACACAAAACCATAGGATCATCATCTAAGGAAGGGTTGCAAAAAATGTGTACAGAAATTCTTTCCAGCGTATTAAGAGGACTTATGGAGCATCAAGCTCAGACTATAACAAGCACTCAATTATCTACACTTGAAGTACTTTATAAAAGAGTAGGAGAAGATAGAGTAAAACAATTTGGGCTAGATTCGGCAGTTAATAAGCTCCCATATGACAGACATGAAGAGGAGTTGTCTGTTCAAAAATTTGCAAAACTATTAAGACCTGCAACTCAAGGTTATTTAACAAATCCAACAACTCAACAACTTCCTAGTTGGTCAAGAGTACTTTCATGTGAGGATAAACTTCAAGAGGATTTAGCAAATGCAGGCTCTAAAGAAATAAATTCAACCAAAAAACAATTAATTAACAATTATTAAAGTAAAAAATATCTTTGAGCCATTGGTACTTCTTCAAGAGGTTCACAAGAAAGTAATTCTCCATCAGCGAATACTTCATAAGTTTGAGGATCAACTGAAATATTAGGTAATTTATTATTCAACTTTAGATCTGATTTATTAATTGATCTTGTGTTTTCTACAGCCAAACATGTTTTTTGCAAAGAAAGTTTATTGGGAATATCAAAATCAATGGCATTTTTGCTCAAAAAAGTGAAAGAACTTTTTAAAAGTGATTGACCATAATTTGCAAACATAGGTCTACCATGAACAGGGCCTGGAGTTGGAATAGAAGCATTAGCATCTCCCATCTGAGACCAGACGATGGAACCTCCCTTAACAACTAAATCTGGTTTAACTGCAAAAAAGGATGGTTTCCACAAAACTAAATCCGCAATTTTACCTTTTTCAACTGAACCAACAAATTTATTAATTCCATGAGCAATAGCAGGATTTATAGTTACTTTAGAGACATATCTTTTGACTCTATAATTATCATTTTTATCTGAGTCTTCAGGTAAAGGACCTCTTTGAACTTTCATTTTATGTGCAGTCTGAAAAGTTCTTGTTATTACTTCTCCAACTCTACCCATAGCTTGAGAATCACTTGCGATAATTGAAAAAGCACCAATATCATGCAAAATATCTTCCGCTGCTATTGTCTCTCTTCTGATTCTTGATTCTGCAAAAGCAACATCTTCTGGAATTTTAGAATCTAAATGGTGACAGACCATTAACATATCAAGATGTTCTTCCAGTGTGTTTTTGGTATATGGTCTTGTTGGATTTGTACTGCTTGGCAAGACATTATTTTCTCCGCAAATTTTAATAATATCTGGGGCATGGCCACCGCCAGCTCCTTCAGTATGGAAAGTATGAATAGTTCTACCTGCTATAGCATTTATAGTATCTTCAACAAACCCTGCTTCATTAAGAGTATCTGTATGAATACATACCTGAACATCTAAAGCATCTGCAATATTAAGACATGAATTTATTGTTGATGGAGTAGTTCCCCAGTCTTCATGCAATTTCAAACCACATGCGCCAGCTTTTACTTGTTCAAAAAGATTAGTTTCATTAGAAGAATTTCCTTTACCAAAAAAACCTAAATTCATAGGGAATGCTTCAGCAGATTGAAGCATACGAGAAATATGAAAGGCTCCTGGAGTACAAGTAGTAGCATTTGTTCCTGTAGCTGGGCCTGTGCCACCTCCTAACATGGTTGTTATACCAGAAGCTAACGCAGTTTCGATCTGTTGAGGACAAATAAAGTGGATATGTGTATCTATTGATCCTGCCGTTAAAATATGCCCTTCACCAGCTATAACTTCGGTTGAAGCTCCTATTATTATATTTATATTATCTTGTATATCAGGATTTCCTGCTTTACCAATTTCAAAAATTTTACCATCTTTCAATCCTACATCAGCTTTTACAATTCCCCACCAATCAACTATCAAAGCATTAGTTATTACAGTATCTACAGCTCCGTCATCTCTTGAAACTTGAGACTGTCCCATTCCATCTCTAATAACCTTACCCCCTCCAAATTTAACTTCATCACCATAAGTAGTAAAATCTTTTTCAACTTCAATTATTAACTCTGTATCGGCAAGTCTTACTCTATCTCCCTTTGTAGGTCCATAAGTTTGAGCATAACTATTTCTATTAATTTTGTAAGACATGATATTTAAGAATCTAAAGGACCATTAATTAAAGCATTAAAACCAAAAGCATTTCGATATCCTGAATAAGGTACTAGTTTTATTTCTGTAGTATCTCCAGGTTCAAATCTAATAGAAGTTCCAGCAGGAATATCTAAATGCATTCCAAGTGTAGTTTCTCTATGAAAAATTAAAGCTTTATTAGTTTCAAAAAAATGATAATGAGATCCGACTTGAATAGGTCTATCACCAGAGTTAGAGACAGATATAGTTGTAACATCTTTACCTGAATTTAATTCAATATCACCATCTTCAGCAATTATTTCGCCTGGTATTAAATATTTCATAGTTAATTAATAGGATTGTGAATAGTTACCAATTTAGTACCATCTGGAAAAACAGCTTCTACTTGAACTTCATCGACCATTTCAGAAATTCCATCCATTACTTGTTTTTTAGTAAGCCAAGTTGTGCCCTCAGACATTAATTGGCTAACACTTTTGCCATCTCTAGCACCCTCTAAAACTTGAAAGCTCAAGAAAGCAACTGTTTCTGGATAATTAAGTTTAAGACCCCTATTAAGTCTTCTTTCAGCTAATTGTGCCGCTGAAAAAATTAATAGTTTATCTTTTTCTTGAGGTGAAAGATGCATAAATAAAAATTAATCTAAAAATTATCTTTAAAAAAGTTCTTTCTGAACATAATTAATAATTTATAGATCTTGTAAAGGCCATACTCCTTGATATTCTGGCTTAGAAAACCCACAAACAGTTCTTATTTGTGTCCAAATAGAAAAAAAACATTTTCTTGCATCTTGAGATGAAGTGCCCAAAAATCTTATTGATATGCCATTTTCTAAAGTTCCTAAAGACAAATAGTTATCATTATCTTTAAAAATCATTTTTATATTACCTTTTAAGTCACTTATTTTTGATTTAGGAAATTCTTTTTCACATATCCAAATTAAAGAACCAAAAACTGGCATGTAATCCATTCCACTTTTAGCTTCAAAATTAAATTTAGTTAATTCAATTTGATCTACAAATTCCCAATCATCATATAAATTACAATTCCTCATAATTTCTAATTTTGATCGAAAAACTCCGTTCTCAATAGATTCGCCGGCAGCAGATCTTCCAAGTCTAATTAAATCTGTAAATAAAAAACTAGAGTTATCCGAAATCTTTATCTTAAATTCCTGAGAATATAAACCGTTTGCAAAAACAATTGTTTCTTGTGGGAGGTACTCTAAATGAGAATTATCAAGAATATTTATCTTTGTTTTCTGCGCAGAAAAGGTACCTTTAGGATTAATTTTTGATCTGCCAACTGATCCATATACTTTTTGAGCTGAAGAGGTAGTTAATAAAACTTTCGAATTAATCCCAATATTTGCTTCAAATTCAAGCAAATCACCCCCAACAAGACCTCCTGCCGTATGAAGTATAGGTAAAATACAACGACCCTCCTGGTCATGACTGCACTTTAATAATTTATAGGGAGATGTAAATTTAGATTTGAAGATTGTTTTATCATCATTTCCAGAACTTGATTTATTATTAAAAAAATTTAAGAAACAATTACCTTCCCAAGAAGATTTATCCATAATTGATTTCTTTATAACTTTATTCAAGTTACTAAAAATATTTTGTTATGAGTAATAAAATCGAAATTGTTGTAACTGATTGGATTAAGCCAAATCTCAATGAGGGAAATTTTTTAAAATTAACACTAAGTTCTGAGCAAAGAAAGGTTTTCAGAGGAAAAAGAAATTCAGATTGTAATAAGGAACTTCAATTACAATTACCAAGAGAGGGGAAATTAAATGATGGTGATATCCTTAGTACAAATCATGAAAACATATTTATACAGATTATTGCAAAAAAAGAAAATTTAATAAAAATAACTGCTAAAACAAATTTAGAACTTATCAAAGTTGCCTATCATCTCGGGAATAGACATGTGGAAATAGAGATTAATGATAATCTTCTATTTACTAAGAGTGATTACATAATTGAGGAATTGATTAAGAACTTTGATGTTGATTTCTCAAAAATTAAAAAAAAGTTTTTTCCAGAAAGAGGGGCTTTTCATCATGAAAAAAAATCACTTAGTTAAGTATTTATTAATTAGCCCAAGTTTACCGGTAGGAGGTTTTTGTTATTCTGAGGGATTAGAGAGTTATTTAAAAATTAAGAATTTAGAAGAATCTGACCACATAAAAGATTTAATAAAAAGTGAATTAAAAATTGGGCAAATTAGAATTGAAGCAAAATGTTTAATAGAATTTTTTGATATTTTTGTAGAATTAAAAGGTGCTTGTAATGTTAAAAATAACAAAAGAAGATTATTGAGCTTAGATAAATGGCTATTATCGTCTAGAGATACTTTTGAGATAAGAGATCAACAGAATCAAATGGCTAAATCACTTTTAGAATTGACAAAAGAATTTGGATTTGAATATTTATATGAAAAAAATAAAAGTATTTCATGGTCCTTAGCATGGAGTTGGGCATGCTTCTCTTTTCAAATAAATAAATTAGAAATGTTAGAAAATTTTATATATGCATGGACTGCAAATCAACTAAGTGCTGCAATAAGACTTATACCCATGGGTTCAATAAAAGCGCAAACTATTCAATATGAGTTGTTGGATTTAATCTCAGAAGTTTCTAAAGAAATTGTAGACAGAAATATCAATGATCTTTATGTTGGGAATATAAGCTTATCTATGGCTCAACAAAACCATAATGATCTATATACAAAACTTTTTAGAAATTAATTTATGAGTAGCAAATTAAGAGTAGGCGTTGCAGGACCTGTAGGTTCGGGAAAAACTGCATTAGTTGAAACTTTATGCATAGGTCTTAAAAAGAAATATCAAATCGCTGTTGTAACTAATGACATTTATACAAAAGAGGATGCTAATTTTCTTATAAAGAAAAAAATTTTAGAAGAAGGAAGAATAGTTGGAGTAGAAACAGGTGGTTGTCCACATACCGCAATCAGAGAAGATTGTTCACTTAATAAAAATGCAGTAATGGATCTTGAAAACAAATATGACCCATTGGATTTTATTTTTGTAGAAAGTGGAGGTGATAATCTTGCATCAAGTTTTAGTCCAGAACTTGTAGATTTATCTATTTACGTAATTGATGTATCAGCAGGAGATAAAATCCCGAGAAAAGGAGGTCCTGGGATTACAAGATCTGATTTGTTGTTAATCAATAAAATTGATTTAGCTGAAATGGTTGGTGCAAATTTAAATATTATGCAAAATGATACAAATTTAATGAGAAATGGTAAACCATGGTTTTTTACAAATCTTAGTCTAGGTACTGGAGTTGATGACGTTATTAAGTATTTAGTCGGTCAAATACCAAACCTTTAAAGACAGAAAAATAATTGGAAGTTTTATATTGGATTCAACAAAATGTTACCTACGCTACAAAACTAAATCCCACTCGTTTATAACTTTTACTTTATCCCCCAAAGTGGGTCAATTACCTAATTTAAACGAATTCATGAGAATTTCAAGGCGTATTTTTGCAGGTTTAGCTACTGCCTCTCTTGCCGTTACAGTTACCTCCTGTGGAGGAGGTTCAGACACTTCCGGAAGTTTCGATGACACAGTAACTGTTGGTATCTTACATTCCCTTTCAGGAACAATGGCTATATCTGAATCAACTCTTGTTGATACTGAAAAAATGGCTATTGCAGAAATCAATGCTGCCGGCGGTGTAACCGTTGGTGGGAAAAGCTATAAAATCGATTACATCGTAGAAGATGGAGCTTCCGACTGGCCAACATTTGCTGAGAAGTCAAAAAAATTAATCGACCAGGATGGTGTTCCAGTTGTCTTTGGTGGATGGACATCTGCTAGTAGAAAAGCAATGCTCCCTGTGTATGAATCAAAAGATGCATTTCTTTACTACCCAATTCAATATGAAGCTCAGGAATGTTCGAACAACATCTTCTACACTGGAGCCTCACCAAACCAACAATCAGAGCCAGCAACTGATTTTATGTATAAGAGATCTCCTGCAGCTGGAAAGCCATTTTTCTTAGTTGGATCAGACTATGTTTTCCCAAGAACATCAAATACAATCACTAAAGAACAACTAAAATCACTAGGAGGAAAAGTTGTAGGTGAAGATTATTTACCTTTAGGAAATACTGAAGTTGCTCCTATTATTTCAAAGATTAAGAAAGCCTTAGCACCATCTGGTGGTGGAGTAATTATCAACACACTTAATGGTGACCAAAACGTTGCTTTCTTTAAGCAAATTCAGGATGCTGGGATTACACCAAGCAATGGATATTATGTAATGAATTATTCCATTGCAGAGGAAGAAATTAGTACTATTGGTCCAGAATTTTTAGAAGGTCATTATGGTGCTTGGAACTACATGATGTCTATCGACACTCCTGAATCAAAGAAATTTGCAGCTGATTTTAAAGCTCTATATGGAAGTGACAGAGTTGTTGCTGATCCACAAGAGTCCGCTTACAACATGGTTTATTTATGGAAACAAGCAGTAGAAGATGCAGGAACGTTTGAGAACAGTGCTGTTAGAGAAGCTCTAGTAGGTCAAACATTCGATGCACCTCAAGGACCAGTTGAAGTAATGCCTAACCATCACCTTGCTCAAACAGTAAGAATTGGTTTGATTAAGCCAGAAGGTGGATTTGAGATTCTTGAAGAAACTGATGGAGTTGTATACCCACAAGCATGGAACCAATTTGAACCAAGTTCAAAAGGATATGCATGTGACTGGACAGACCCATCTAAAGGAGAAAGATATAAGCTTTAAATTTCAGAGCTTATTCTTAAAAGAAGAGGAGGCTTAATGCCTCCTCTTCTTATATCCACTTAAATTTTCTTATTTAAAAAATTGGAATTGCTTCTTGATAGTTTATTCAACGGTGTAGCGATCGGATCAGTTTTACTTGTAGCTGCTTTGGGCTTAGCTATTGTATTTGGTTTGATGGGTGTAATCAATCTTGCACATGGTGAACTTATGATGCTTGGTGCTTACACGACATATGTAACTCAATTAATTTTCAAACTCCCAGTATTAAAACCCTATTACAACGCATACGTTATAGTTTCTATTTTTTTTGCATTTATCGTAAGTGGAGTAGTAGGAATACTTTTAGAAAAAACTGTTATTAGAAAGTTATACGGAAGTCCATTAGAGACTTTACTTGCAACATGGGGAGTAAGTCTTATTCTTCAACAGTTCGTACGAAGTGTCCCTTTAGCTTATGGGACAGGACTAGTAATAAGTCTCATAATAGGTTTATTTCTACCTACAGTTTTTCCATTAAAAGTTAAGGAGTCCATATACTTTAAATATGTAAAATTTAGTTCATGGATATTTGCAGCTTTAGCAGGAGTACTCTCAGGCAGTTTAATTTCATCTTCAGTTAGCAAATTAAGTAGAGCTAGTGCAAGAAATGTGGATGTCACAGCTCCAGCCTGGATGAGAGGTCAGGTTGAAATTCTTGGAACAGCCTTCCCAAAAACAAGGTTAATGATAATAATAATTACGTTAATATCTGTAGTTTCAATAACTTTATTTTTGAATCAAAGTGCTTGGGGTATGAGGATAAGAGCAGTAACTCAAAATAGAGAGATGAGTGATTGTCTAGGAATTTCAACAGAAAAAGTTGACGTTTTGACATTTGGAATTGGGTCTGGATTAGCAGGTGTAGCAGGAGTTGCCGTATCTCTCTTGGGGTCGGTTGGACCTAATGTTGGAGGAAACTATATAGTTGGATGTTTTATGGTTGTGGTTTTAGGAGGTGTAGGAAACCTATTGGGTACAATTTTAGCGTCATTTGGAATAGGAATAATGACTGATTTAATTGGAGCTGGTCGACTTTTATCAATATGGCCTGAAATGCCTCTACCAATATCTAATACAATAAATTTCTTTGCAACTACAAGTATGGCTAGAGTTATGATTTTTGCATTAATAGTAATATTTTTACAATTCAAACCTACTGGTTTATTCCCTCAGAAAGGAAGGATGGTTGAGAGTTAATGGAATTTAAAAATTTAAAACTAAGCAAAAAAACAACTTTATTTATTTGGGTTATCATTATTGCTTTTATCATCGCAGCACCATCAATTCTTCCTGTCTTCAGATTGAATCTTCTTGGTAGATATTTATCATTAGCTATTGTGGCTTTAGGTGTAGATCTAATTTGGGGATTTACTGGTTTATTAAGTCTTGGACAAGGTATATTTTTTGCTCTTGGGGGTTACTGTGCTGCAATGTATCTACAGATAACAAGTTCTTCTGAATTTCCGAATAATATTCCAGAATTCTTTGGACTTTACGGCGTAGATAATTTACCTTTCTTCTGGGAACCATTCAGATCTCCAATCTTTAGTTTATTTGCAATTTGGGTTATACCTGCATTAGTTGCAGGAATGCTTGGATTTCTTGTATTTAGAAACAGAATAAAAGGAGTATATTTTTCAATACTTACTCAGGCTGCTCTTTTGGTTTTCTTTAATTTCTTTAATGGGCAACAAAAACTTATAAATGGTACTAATGGCTTAAAAACTGATGTAACTGTGCTTTATGGACAAATGGTTGGTTCAGAATCCATGCAAAGAATGTTTTTTTGGATTACAGCCTTATTAGTTATTGCTGCATGGTTTTTTTCAAAATGGGTAGTAAAAGGAAGATTCGGGAATATTCTTATAGGGATTAGAGATGACGAGCCAAGAGTCAGATTTACAGGTTACAATCCTGTCTTATTTAAAACAATAATATTTTCTATAGCAGGTGGTTTAGCTGGAATATCAGGAGCTTTGTATACTGTTCAATCAGGAATAGTATCACCTCAATTTATGACAGTACCATTCTCAATAGAAATGGTTATTTGGGTTGCGGTTGGAGGTAGAGGGACTTTATTGGGAGCAATACTTGGAGCAGTATTTATAAATTATGCAAAAAGTTTAGTAAGTGAAGCTTTACCAGCAAGCTGGATGTTTATTCAAGGTGGATTATTTATTCTTGTAGTTACAGCATTACCAGAAGGTGTTTTAGGATGGATACAAGGAGAGGGACCAAGGAATATGCTTCAAAGATTTGGTCTAAAAAGAAAAATAGAAACATACCCAAGCCTAGAAATTAAAAATAAAACGGAGGGATTAAAAAATGAATAAGAATACTAATTCACTTTTAAGCTTAGAAAATATAACTGTTAGTTTTGAAGGATTTCTAGCTTTAAATGATCTAAACTTAAGTTTAAAAAAAGGAGAATTAAGAGCTGTAATTGGTCCAAATGGAGCGGGCAAAACAACATTTTTAGACGTAATAACAGGTAAAGTAAAACCTACTAAAGGTGGTGTTTTTTTTAAAGGAAAATCATTAATAGGAAGAAAAGAACATAAAATTGCACGTTTAGGCGTAGGAAGAAAATTTCAAAGCCCAAGAGTATTTGAAAATTTAACTGTTAAAGAAAATCTTGAGATATCAGTAAGCACTCCTAAAAGTCCTTTAAATCTAATTAATAAAAAGATCAAAAATGATCAATTAGAAGAAATAGAACACTTAATGAAAGTTATAAACTTATCAAAAAAAATCAATTCAAAAGCTGGATCATTATCACATGGTCAAAAACAATGGTTAGAAATAGCAATGTTACTAGGCCAAAAACCAGATTTAATGCTCGTTGATGAACCTGTTGCAGGTCTTACAGATGAGGAAACTGATTTGACAGCTGATTTACTAAAATCATTATCTGGAGAAAATACGGTGGTAGTTATAGATCATGACATGGAATTCATTAGAAGACTTGATAGTAATGTTTCAGTCTTAAATCAAGGAACAGTATTATGTGAAGGTACAATGGATACTATTCAAAATAATAAAAAGGTAATTGATGTTTATCTAGGAAGACCGGAGGAATAAATATGAAAAATCTACTCGAAGTAAAATCATTAAATACTTATTATGGAGAGAGCCATATTCTCAGAGATGTAGATTTAAACCTTAAATCTGGAGAAATGATCTGTTTAATAGGTAGAAATGGAGTAGGAAAAACCACTTTATTAAAATCATTAATAGGTTTATTAAAGCCAAAGAAAGGAGAAATAAACTTTATTGGAGAAAATATAAGTAGAAAGGCTCCACACCAAAGAGCTAGAAAAGGAATGGCATATGTTCCTCAAGGAAGAGAAATAATACCTTATTTGACTGTTGAAGAAAACTTAATGTTAGGAATGGAATCGCTTCCTGGGGGATTATCTAAAAATAAAATTATTGATTCTAGTATCTATGATTTATTTCCTATTTTAAAAGACTTTCTAGCAAGAAAAGGAGGTGATCTAAGCGGGGGGCAACAACAACAACTCGCAATTGCTAGAGCACTATTAGGTAAACCAAAATTATTATTATTAGACGAACCGACTGAAGGAATTCAACCAAATATAGTATTAGATATTGAAAACGCTATAAATCTAATAATTAAAGAAACTGGGATTGGAGTTTTATTAGTTGAACAACACTTACACTTTGTTAGGCAGGCAAGTAGATATTATGCAATGCAAAGGGGAGGGATTGTTGCAAGTGGCCGTACAAGTGAATTAAGCCAAACAGTTATTGATAAATTTTTAAGTGTCTAGAATTTTAACGTTCAAAATCTAATATTTAGATATTACTTTTCGCATCTAATTAAATCAATACTATTAGGGTGTTCATATATATATTTATTAAACTCCATAGCTAATGTTCTCGCTTCAAAGGCATCTGATGCGTAAAAGCAATTTTCTAATCTAAGATTTTTAAAGTCTCTATAATGAACAGTATATGGTTTTAAAAACGGATTGTTTTTCATTAATTTTTGATAGTTAAAATACTATTTCTATAGATACTTTAACCTTGCATAAATTATTGGATTTTAGAAATGTGTTTTGTTGCTTTCAATATATATGAAATTAAAAAACTTTATAAATTATTTAGAGTGTAAAAAAATTATTCTTTTTTAAGTTTCTTCCTAGTAGTTTTAACTAATTTTTGTGGTTTACCCTCTATTAAGAATACAAATTTTGATAAGATGCTACCAAAAAAAGGGACCCAGAATTTTTCATAAAAAAACTTCATAATAATTGTCTATTAGGCAATGATAATATCATGTTGAATATTTATGTCAGTTAATTATTCAAGATAAATTGTATTGAAAAGATTTTGCATCAATAGAGTATCCAACTCAATTTTTAATAAATTAACATACGAAGAAAAAGATCATCATCAAAATAATTAAATCTATTCAAGTTTTTATTCATAAAAAAATTTATACTTTTGATTATTCTTAGCCTTATAAAACAAAAGGTTAATTTAATTACTGGACCAAAAGTTTTGTTGAATTTAAAATATTAATAAAGTTTTTCATAGGAAACCTTTACAGATAACATAAAAAAATACTAACAAAAGGAAAGTTATTACAAATCCTTTTGAATAATAAATTTAAAATCAATACGAACTATCAAACCAATCAGTATAAATGAAATACCTAAATAGGAATTAAAAGAAAGATCCAAGGAAAATTTTTTTACTTTAATATATATTAGCTTATGAAATAAATTCTTCAAATTTAGGATATATGTGCAAAATAATTACAATAAACCTATAAGTATTTATATTTAATTACCTAATTACATGAAAAGATAAATTAAATTATTAGATAAAAATCAACTTTATGAATGAATTTTTACAAAAAGATCTTGGTTCAAGTTTATTATCAATTTCTGTATTACTGGGGTGGCTAGGTATAAGCTTTGTTTTCTTAAGAATATCAGCGATATTAATAAAAAAATTATTAGAAGCCGTATTCAAAAATTCTAAATAAATAGAGATAAAACACAAAACTCAATCTTACTCTCCATTACAAAAAGCAAGTAAGTATAATAGCTTATAAAAATGACAATTTTAGATAAAGTTCAAATAGGAAATACTGTTAAAGTTAATCTAGAGCTTTCAAAGGATAGATTATCAAAAGAAACCATTGATGCTATAAATATTTCATCTGAATGCACTATAAGTGATTTTAGAATCACTGATGGTAAGGGCATAGGTGTAATACTATGCTTATCAAATGGGAAAGAGGAATGGTTTTTTGAGAATGAAATTCAAATTCTTGATGAGAAAGGTAATATAGTAGAAAATGAAGAAAACTATAATGAAAATACCAATATTAAATTTGATTTTTTTAATAATCTAAATTACGTACCTAAATTAAAATTCAATGAACTTTTAAATCCAGTTAATTTTATGACTTGGCTATTTCTTTCTATAAAAGATATTTTATAAAAAATCTAATTATCTAAGTATATAGAATTAAATTTAATTAAATATGAAGAATTTAAAATTAAATTGATTAATTAAATATCATGAAAGAAAATATTATTAAAGTTGAAAATTTATCCAAATCATTCGATATTTCATCAAAAGATCCTGGCCTTAAAGGTACAATAAAGCATTTTTTTAAAAGAGAAACAAAAAACATTAAGGTTATAAAAAACATAACTTTCAATATAAAAAAAGGAGAAATAGTAGGTTTTCTAGGGGCTAATGGTGCTGGAAAAACAACAATACTAAAAATGCTCTGTGGTTTGATTTATCCAAGTGAGGGGAAATTAGCGGTAGCAGGTTATCTCCCTTATAAAAGAAAGACAAATTTTCTGAATAATATAACTTTGATAATGGGTCAAAAACAACAATTAATTTGGGATCTTCCACCAATTGAATCGTTTTACTTAAATGCTGCAATTTATGATTTAGAAAAATTTGAAGCTAAAAGAAGAATTAGAAAGTTGGCAGAAATGCTTGAGATTGATAAAGAGCTTTATATACCTGTTCGAAAATTATCTTTAGGTCAAAGAATGAAAGCAGAATTATTAGCAGCTTTAATACATAAACCAAATATTTTATTTTTAGATGAACCTACATTAGGGCTAGATATTAATGCTCAAAGAAATCTTAGGAAATTTTTGCAAACATATAATAAAGAAACCAATGCAACAATTTGTTTAACAAGCCATTATATGAAAGACATAACATCTTTATGTAAGAGAGTGATATGTATACACAAAGGATGTATAACTTATGATGGGAAGTTAGAAAAACTATTAAAAAGAATATCTCCAGTTAAAGATCTTTTAATTATCTGCAAGACGGATAAAGATGCTAAAGAATTATGCAATTTAGGATTTGCTATTAAAAATAAAAATCAAAAAGAAATAACCATAACTATAAAGAATGATGCTATTAATTTTACTTTAAAGGAAATTCTTAACAAATTTGATATCGAAGATCTATATATAAATGAACCACCAATTGATGAAATAATTGGGAATATTTTAGTTAAGGAAAAAGTATAAATGTCTAATTTAAATAGACATAAAATAATAACTTTATTAAAAGTACAATACTCAAATATGTTGGAATACAGAGTAGAAATAGCTTTATGGGCGATATCTGGGATTATACCTTTTTTCATGCTTAATATATGGACTAACAACAATTTAAACGAATCAATTAACTTAAGTAATACAATGCTATCTAGATATTTTTTGAGTGCATTTTTTGTAAGACAATTTTCTGTGGTCTGGGTTGTTTTTACTTTTGAAGAAGACGCTCTTTTAGGAAAAATATCTCCATATTTGCTTCAACCTTTAAACCCCTTTTTTAGATATTTTGCACAACATTTAGCAGAGCAAATCACACGCTTACCTTTTGCAATTATAATTGCTTTAATATTTTTTCTTTTTAATAAAGAAAGTTTTTGGATACCAAGTTTAGGTATATTCTTATTGTCATGCTTAGCAACATTTTTTTCTTTTTTAATACAATTTCTGATTCAATCAATTATTGCTTGTTTGTGCTTTTGGACAGAAAAGGCGTCTTCTATAGAAAGACTATTATTTATTCCAACTCTCTTCCTTTCTGGACTTTTAGCCCCAGTAATATCATTCCCAGAATATGTAAGATCATGGATATATATAACCCCATTCCCTTACTTAATTGATTTTCCAGCAAATTTATTATCTGGAAACAAGACAAACTTAATCTCAGGATTATTAATGCAGATATTTTGGATTTCAGTTCTTTTTCCCGTATTTAAAAAGACATGGTCTATGGGAACAAAAAAATATACGGCAATGGGATCATGAATCTAAAAAAATATATAAAAATTTATTCTTTGTTTCTTTATACTTCTGTAGCTTCAGAATTGGAATATAAGACTAATATAATGATTGATTTCATAACTGCAATACTAAGCTTGATAGGTAGCATATTTCTATTAAGTATATTTTTTCAAAATACTGATAATATTGGAGGTTGGAAATTTGAACAAGCCTTAATTATTCAAGGAATATATACAATCTTAAACGGTATAACAAATACTTGGTTCAATCCAAATCTTACAGAAATAGTTAAGCATATCAGAGAAGGAACCTTGGATTTCGTTCTTCTAAAACCTGTAGATAGTCAATTTTTTATTTCATTAAAAAAATTAGCACCTTCAGGATTTCTAGAAATAGTATTAGGAGTTACTCTACTATTTTATTGCATAGGAATAAATCAAATAAATATGAATCTAGGGTTTTATATTTTATGTTTTACTACATTATTTTGTTCAATAGTCATTCTTTACAGCTTATGGTTTTTAATTTCTACTACGACAATTTGGTTTGTTAAAACATGGAATGCGACAGAAGTATTACGTTCTTTTCTTTATATTGGAAGATTTCCTCTTAATTCTTTTTCATTTTCATTAAGAATATTCTTTAGTATTTTTATTCCAATAGCTTTCATAACGACAATACCCTCTGAAGTTTTCTTAGGTCTTGCAAAATTTTGGGAAATTTTATTAGAAGTAGTTGTTTCGGGAATATTTTTTATAATTTCAAGAAGATTTTGGTTATTTGCTCTGAAGTATTACACATCAGCTTCTAGTTAATTTTTATTTGACAATTTCTCTACATAAATCCCACATCTTTTGCTTTGTAGTTTGATCTGTTAATTTTGATAATCTTTTAAAATTTAAAGACGATTTATCAATTGAAAGAAGTTTACAAAGATAAGAAATTTCGTAATGTCTTGAAATTGTTCCGAGCTTTATAGAAATATTATAAAGGACAACTAAAAATGAAAGAAAAGCGAAAGCTAAGATAAAAGAAAAAGAAGATTTCCATAAGTCGTCTTTATGAGTTTTTACTTCAAATTTCATTATTCCATAATGTGCTGAGGGCACTTAATAGCGGCAATTGCAATAGCGGCTACTTTAAAATTATCTGATTTTTCAATAACTTTTTTGACTTCTAATGGTCCATATTTTTCACTTGCATCACTATAAGAAAGCAATAAAGATTTATAATTATCATGACCTAAATTTCTATATTCACAAAAATTATCTCCAACAAAATTTAAAAGTGTAAGTAAAGTTAATTCAATCATTAAATTTCAAATTATTTAACACTTTTACGAATAATACATTGTATCGAACCTTTAACAAGCTTAAAAAGTTAAAAAATTATCTTAATTCTAAATTTATACCACGACCAATAATTTCAAATATTACAAAAAATTATCTCCAATACAAGACTCTTTAAGAATCTAATGAAAACACACTATCTGTAGTGTTGTTTAATCCCTAATAATCCACTATCTATGGGGGGTTGCTTTTTTATAGAAATTGGTTTAAAAATAAGGTTCCCCATCACCCGGCCTCACAACTCTGAGGCCTTTTTTTTATCTTGGAAACACAACTAAATAAATTTTTAGCATATTAAGTATTTTCTAATACAACATCAATACAAAAAGATAATTAAAATTTTAAAAAATGTTCTTTAAATGGACCTTTCACTATTAACTGCAACAGCAGCGGTAGGACTTTTTTTAACTACGACAGCTGTTTTAGCATTTGCAATCAGTTAAATCAGAAAAATAAACCAATAGATTTAATTAACAAAGTAAGTCCAACAAATAGGCATAGAATAGTAAAAGTCTTTTTAATAAGTTTATTCCCTTTCAAGTTAGATAAATGAGCACCAAAATATCCTCCAGTAAAAGATCCTAAAATTAGAATTACTAATATATTTGTAGGTATTGAACCAATTCTACTCAGAAAAAATGCACCCATAGCATTCCAGAAAATACCCACTGTAAAAAAAGTTAAACTAACAGCTCTAAGGAAATCAATCTTAAAAATTTTAATTAATAAGATTGTCACCAATAAACCAGTTCCTGAAGAGACAGAACCATTAAGAATTCCGATAAGAAAAATAGGAATTATAAAAGTTAATTTCAAACTAAAATTATCATTTTTAGCAATAGAATATTGACCTAAATTAGGTTCGCAAAAGGAATATATTGCTAGAAAAATAGAAAAAATTCCTAATATTAAATATAAATATTGTTCTGAAAGATATTTAACAATAGATGCACCTAAAACAACTCCAGGTGTCCCAAAAAATAATATTTGCCATGAAAAATAAAAATCTTTTCTAAGAGATTTAAAGTTCCTAATTGATCCTCCTAAACCAAGGGCTACAGTTGCAACTTTATGAGTAGCAAGAGCCTGGTAATAAGGTATTCCAGATAAGATTAAAGCAGGTAATTGAATTAAACCAGCACCACCTCCAGAGATAGATGAGAATGTATTAGAAATAAAAGAAATTAAAAATATAATAATTTTGTTTTGGGTATGAAGATCATTACTAATTTGTAAATATATAGAATTTATTAGCATTAATACAACATTCTCTATTTAAAAAAAATTTATTTTATATTTAATAATATCAACAATATATACTATAAGTTAAATTGAACTTCTAAATTTATTCAAAACTCAAGAAAACCTGTTATTATCTGTTTATAATTCAAGTTTTTTATGCATAAACAAGATGCAATTTACCTTGAACAGTTATGTCCAAAAATAAGCAATAAAAGCTGGAAAGAGTCACTTCATAAATTAACTAATAATAAATGTATTTATTGCGGCAAACCATCTGAATCACTTGATCATTTACATCCAATATCAAAAGGTGGTAAAAGCATAACAAGTAATTGTGTACCTTGTTGTCTATTGTGTAATGGCAAAAAGTCAGATTCTGAAGTACTTGATTGGTATAGGAGTCAAGAATTCTATGATCCAAGAAGGTCAATGGCAATCAGAGCATGGTTTAATAATGATTTAAAGCTAGCATCTGTATTACTAAAATATATAAATTAATTTTTTTAATAATATTTTTTGAATTAATCAATTTTGATTAATGAAAGCTAAATTGTAAAAACAAAAATATTACTAAATTCGAATTTACTATTACCAAAGTTTGAGATAGTAGAAAAATCTTCTTTCCACATTATTGGAGATTCAATAATTTTTCTTTCTGGAGATTTAACTGAAAAAACGAAAGAAAATACAACCATTATCGTTACCAAAATTACAATTAATACGTTTTTATCTGAAATATTATTCATAAATAAATTTAACTAGATAATTTTCTTTCAGGAGTTGTTTTTTCATAAATTTCTAAAAAATATGATTTAAAATAATCAATTCCTTCTTTACCCCCTAATCCAAAGGACCAACCGCATTGATTTATAACTTTAATTGAAATTTGATTAGCCAGATCTTCTTTCTCAATCCATTTTTTTTGAGGATTGTATAAAAAAGAAGCAATATTTTCAGTTTTAATTATAGCGGAAGTCATAGCTTCATCCTTTGAAAAACCATTTTGTATTGCATTACAAAACTTCCTAGAAAAATTTTTTGAAATTCTACTCTGAAGAAGACTCACTGTAGGGTCAGAAGTATGAGAGGCAAAAGTATTTAAAGGATGTAATAAAACGATCGAGAAAATTATAAAGCTAAATAAAAATCTTAACAATCGCCTAAGTAATTAATATTAGATACTATTTATAGTACTACTTGGAGTTCTTAAAAACTAAATCTTAGTTAATTTTGGCCTAAATATTTTTTAATTTAAATTTCAATTTATTAAATATAAACAAATATAGACAGAACTAAGTAATAGTATCTTATATGTAATTTTCGATTTAAATATATGGACCATTTTTTAATGACACTCCTATTCTTTCCTGATTGGTCAAATGGGCTACCTTCAGATTTTTTAATTTTACATTTTTTTGTTGGGGCAGTAATTTTTCCATTTAACATGATACATGCAAAAGCAAGAAGCATTGATGCTCAAAATCCCCAAGAAGCAGCTAGTGGATATAAAAATTCTGATAATACAACCTACTTCGGTTATGAAGAAATTAAATAGATAATAAAAAAGTCTATTAACAAATTGCACTTTTGATGATAATTTTTCTTAACTCAGGAATTGATCTCAAAATTTTTAGTCCTACAGAGCCTCTTGGGATTATTATCTTATTTATAGGTTTAATTTTCAGTGGAATGATTTTTTATATTATCTACGCTGTAAGTACAAATAAAGAGTCAATAGAAGATAAAAAGACTAGAGTAGAAAGAGAATTTATTCAACAAGAAAAAATTGGTAGATTGTTTCCTAAGAAAAAATAACTTTTATCATTTTGTTTTTAAGTAGTAACAAGTTTAAATCTCTTACTAATAAATCAAGTGGGTCAAAAAACATTAACCTAACTTCTTTCCAATTAAACATGG
>QCTB01000006.1 GCA_003209055.1 Prochlorococcus sp. AG-670-O13 | reverse complement strand
CCACAAACACTAGCGTTTCAATCTGCTGAAACCCCCTGCCGAAATCTCAAAATCGCTTATCTTCGCTGTTCCCACTCAACACAAGACTTCACAAGGCAAAAAATAAAGATGGAATCTCTTGGAGTTTCCAAAATTTATTCGGATCATATAACTGGTAGATCATCTTATAAAGACAGGGAAGGATTATCTAAATGTCTAGAAGAAATTGAATCAGGTCAAATATTATATGTTGATGATCTATCAAGACTTGGAAGAAATATGGTGGAGATGGTTGTAGAAACAACCAAACTTTTAGAAAAAGGATGTCATATCGTTACCCTTGATGGAAGATTGAACACTACTCAATTTCCACCTGAGATAGTGAAACTCATAATTGCAGTTCTTGGTTACGGTGCCGAGATGAATCTTCGAGATATCAATAGAAGATGCAAAGAAGGTGCTGAACTATATCGTGCAAAAGGAAATCATTGGGGAAGGAAACATGGATATACCAATGACCAAGCAAAAACAGTTATGGAGATGAGATCTCAAGATCTTGGTTATGGTACTATTGCTCGCTCAATGGGTATGACCGTATCAATGGTTAGAAGAATAATCAAAAGATATGAGGTGGCAGCATGAGAAAGTTCAAAGTATCTGCATTACTCGAAGGATATAGAACTGAATCGTATATCTATGCTGCATCAGAGCATCATGCAATTAGAATTATGAAAGCAAAGTATGGTGACTCTGCGAGAAATATCTGGGCAATGATTCAATGAGTACAAGTTGGGAACACTACAAAAGGGAAAGTGATAAAACTCTATGGGTTCACATATGTGGCAACCCTAAGAGTCAGATTGCTATGGCAGTAAATAAGTGGTGGCATACAAGATATCCCACTTACAAGATGAGGATAGTGAATAAGGAATCCTTTGAAGCGGTAAAAGTTGAAGACATAAATAATAGTAAGTAGATCATGGACAAAAAAAGACTCACCCCGCCCAAAAGTGAGTCTTTTTTTTATGCTTACTCTTCGTCTGGATCGTATGTTATCCAACCTGTTTTATGTCTAGGACAACAGTCCTCAACCACTACCTTCTTCTTCACTACACTCATCCATTCAAAGTGCATATTGTGCCATCTCTTTCTTTGAGTAGCATTGAGTTTGCCTTGAGGTTTCTCCACCAGAACCACCATCTTCACCTTCACTTGATCTCGTTCAACTTTTAGATCGAAGTTCCTCTTCAGCATCTCTATGAACTGATTTCTAGCGTATCCATGTGCAGGTTCAAACTTTTGAGTTTCCCATCTACGGATCTTTGCAACGTATGCCAAGTCATCTTGCTTGATGAATGAGCATGTATATTCTCGATTAGATACTATTTCTTCCATACTTCACTTCATTAGATTTTTGTCGGAAGTCAGCATATGTTATACGTTTCTTGAGGAGATCCATCCCCTTCAAAATTTCTCTTTTTTTCTTATTTTTCTTCTTTTTTTCTTCTTCATAATAAAGATGATTTCCACCTACATGTATCTCGTTAGGAGATGTATCAGGAGCAGCATCACCCTGCATGGTTGATACGTTCAAAGGTTTATCATCACCCTTTTTACTACGAGGTCTTTTGACATTGATTTTTTTCTTTTTCATAGAATCTTCCTCCCGAATGAGTTTTTCATCTTGTCATGAGTATCAGAGATAAACTGCTCTAAAATCTCAGACTCTTTCTTGAAATGTTTTCTTGCTATCTCTCTAAGTTGTTGTTTTGCAGTAGATGAGATATACACACTAGATTGAGACATCAGACTCCTAATAATTGTCTATTACGTTTTTTAGATTCAAATGCCTCATACTCTTTCTTGATTATTTGAAAGACAGTATCAGTCATTGATAAATTTTTTTCCAACATCAAAACTTCTAATTTTTCAATCATTTTTTTATTTCGTCTGGATACGTTCAGACATAACTTTTGCTGTTTAGTTCTTTGCATTGAGAAAATTTTTGAGAATTTATAATAAGTAAATCTTGGAAAATTTAGGCAACACATATATTTGAATTCTTTTCATCAAAGACTTCTAGGAACTGATCTTTGCAAAAGATCTGCTTAGTGCAGTAGTGCAAAGCACCCTTCCATCCTTTTTCACCAGTATCCTTGAAAACCCTACGGTCATCTATACGATCAACTTGGATAGCATCCTCTCCATTCGCAATGAATGAAGGACATCTGTCCCTAATGACAAACTCAAGAGTTTCAGCAAGTAGTAACTCACGATTCTCTTCTTCTAATAGGTGCATAGGTGGTCTTCCTCCAAAGTCCCAATACATTGTTTGCCATAACTTTCTTACCCTTTTATTAGGTTTATCTAAGATTGAAGGATATAGAGTCAGAACTAAATGGGTACCATAAGAACCATCCTTTAGTGTCATCTCCTTGTCATATTCATATACATCACTAATAGTATTCAGAACCTTTAGATCCCTTTGCTCTATTAGTTTCTTACTACCCTTTTCTATAAAGTATCCTTTACAGATAACATTCATTTCATAAGGGTCGAATGTGTCTTGGATTACATCATTTAGACGTTTATGGTATTTCAAGAGTTGATCTCTTGAGTAGTCCTGAAGATAACTTATGCTGATGAACCAATTAGGTTTGTATGAACAGAAGTCAGTCTCCGTTATGAGGAAGTTCCTGATCTCGGCGAGATCTTTCTTGGATTGAGTAAACATGGATCATAGTTTGTTTTTTTAGTCAGTCCTCCTTCCTACCACCCACCTGTGGAATAGGTTGAAGGTTATTCAACGTGATGAGAATGGTGTTGAAGATCAGTACCCAAAGCATCTTCCAAATGCAAAACTAGTATCTTCCCAATCAATCACTATGAGATATCTCTATTTATAATTTCCAGATTTTCACTCTCTATAACTGAACGTCTTAGACAGCAAACCTATGTTTTTTTAGACCTTTTTATAAAACAAGCGGAACACGCTAAATTCGCCACTCCAAAGCGCTTCCATTGCAAACACTAGGTTTTTTGATGATACAACTTTTCTAAAGACTCTACTGCCTCGTTCTCGTCAAGAGCATCATGGCAATTCATCAAAAGATCAACAATCATAGTTTGATTGAACATTCCAAGACTCGTCCAACCCTTCAAACCAAGAGATCTAACCTCAAGACGGTGCCAATGCTGACCATGACGGTCAGGCAACTTTTGAAACTTGATGGATTCTTTATAATCCCAATCTGGTTGTTCAAATTGATCATTCATTTTCTTACCTCCTTTGTTTTTGACATGAACCCCCTTGGTTTAGAGTCTCCATATTTCTTCATCACTCTTCTTCTCTTACATCTCATTCTTTCCTCTGCCCTTCTGTGTTTTCTCTCGTCGTTTGGAATGTAATACCCTTCACAAACATTCCTGTACATGGGGTTAGACATTGCACCTGATGACGTTGAATCTCCACCAGAACCATTTGTAATCTTGTGATTAGATATCGCCATTAGATTTCCTCCTCTTCAGGAGATCCATCTTCATCAGAATCAAAGCAAAATTCAAAATTATACGAGGTATTACGTAATCTGATGAATAATTCTTCTGCGACTTCTTGATTAGGAAGATCTTCTTCCCAGTTTCCAATTACAGACCCTTTGCTATCTACATAAGAGCATTTGAGAGTATAGGGATTCTTATAGGGCATTAGTTATCCCTCCCATTGAAGTTTCCATAGGTTTCCTTGGTAAATTTTTGAATAAAACTAATTTTTTATTGAATTTCTACTTTGAAGACTGCAAATATTCTTCTAGTTGATCTGCAAGAATGCTTCAACACGGATGCTTTTACAACTTATCAAATACAGGACTGTGGAATCCCTCCGTAAACCCTTTATCTGATGTAAATATTATAGTCTATATTTACTGTCTTGTCAACCCAAATCGCTTGGTATCACTATGTTATTATAACTTTGCTCTTGGTACGATCAGATAGTTATCTTATTATAATTTTTCTATTTTACTCTCTTTTTCAAGTACATCTTCCCCCATGCACCTAGACCAATTTTCTTTCTTGATTGACTTGCTGCTTTAGCATCCCTAAGTGGTTTCAAATAATGTTTTTCAAGCATAGCGACAGAAGTATGAGCATTTCTAGCAAACTCCGTAAGTCTCTTTCCTGATTGAAGATCCTCATCCTCCTCAAATGTGAGTCTAAATGTCGTATGCCTCATCATTGTCCAATCCATATCGCCACGATATTCGGGACATACTTCATTGATTGCATGTTTTAGCAACTGATTGAGTTTCTTATCTACACCAGATTTCTGAGTGGATCTATCTACATCAGGAAAGACTAAGTATTCTAAATTTCCCTTTCTTTTCAGGATTTTACTGACAACTGATGTTGCTCCATTCCTATAATTTTCACTTTCTTTTAGCAGACCTGTTTTACCTTTGATCCTAAAAATAACTTTATCCTCATCACCTTCTACAACTGAAAACATTTCAGGTTTGATCCTCTTCATGTCTTGAGATCTTGTAAAGAAGAACCATTGAACCATCACAGCATCATATAGATCTACCCAATTCCTAGTACTCAATACATTCTGGAATTTGTGTGGAAGATTATAGTATTCATCTTCAGTAAGTGATTTCGTACATGCACCATTAGAAGCAGAAATTATATAATCCAATACTGCTTTGAATTGTTCGACTCTAAGGTGAGAACACTCTGGTGTTATATCAATATCAAATGTAGGAAAAGTAGGAAAGGCATGTCCATCAATCTCTAATTCTGCAATTTCTACAAGTTTGTTCCAAAGTGTTTTTGCCTGTTCTTTTGTTCCTGTTCCTGTTGTTTTACCTTTTGTTTTTTCAACTACCCTTATCTCAATTTTTTGCTCAACATTTTTCAGATGCCTCTTAGTTGCTTTACTAATATGCTTCTTTATCCAACTAGGGTCATACAATATATTTCCATCACTATCAAAAGTAGGTTGAACAAAATTCAAGTCCCAAAATGATTGATTATCATTCCTCCATCTTGAAAAATTTTGTGTTGTATCTTTCTCACGAGTTCTAGATTCCTCTGCAAACCATTTCTGGAAATATGCTTCAACACTAAACTCAGAATCATCTGCACCTTCTTCAACTAATATTTTATTTTTATTCAGTACTTGCTTATTCCATTCAACTGCTTTTTCAGCAGCAGTAAATGGATCACTTGTCCGTAAAGAATTTCTAATAGTAAGACGTTTACCATTGTTACCCCTGCCTTGATTAGGTCGAGGATCTTCTTCTGGTAGTGGTAAAAATTCTCCTTGAATATTAGGACTATCTTTTCTTCTTCTTAGTCTTAGATCTCCACTAATTTGACCTCTAACATTCCAATAATCTTGGATGCGAATTGTTGTCCAATCATCAGGTAACTTGGTTCCTCGAATTGGACTGACTCCCATTGAAAATTTCTAGTTATATTACCCTTATTATAGCATGAAACGGTAGGACAGTAGTAGGACAGTCCATTATATGTGGATACTAAAACCCAGTTATACTATACTTTTAGTAAGACAGTCCCCCATTCGAATCTGGGTGCCGCCTTCATTATTAGGATTACAATATTCTCTGTAATCCTTTCCAAAACTTTAAGTTTTACAAATCGGTTTTTAAATTTCAAAGCGATTTAAGCAGTAGATTAATGGTAGGTGAGTCAGCCATAGTTCTGAGTATATTTTCTTAGTGGATAAGCTGGTTACCTATACATTTAATTGATAATTGAATATGGTCAGGAGATTTCACCATTTCCTTCATTGAGACCTAACGCACTCATATAGATTTCAAGTGTTTGCTTTTTCAAAACTATTGCGTAATATGTTGGGCTAAATTCATAAGAGTTATATAAATGTTTTCTTTTCATCCTCTTTAATGATTTAATAATTTCCCGCTTTTTCTGAATTAAATATATTATCTTTTCTTGACCTAGGCCAGTTTTTTTAACTGACCATTACAACTGTATATACAGGATCATGTTTCTGATTCTGCATTAGGGATGATAAAAAAATTTATTATACTCATTAAATACTGAACAAATAAGAGTTTTTTAGAGTTCTTCATTCTTAAATCTGTGGGATATGAAACACGCAATCCAAAACTATTATTTAGGTCTAAGATTATTTAATTTTTAGGAAGATTTTTCATCTTATACAAAGAATGAAAAGTATACCTTTAAATTACATTACTTCATTCTAATGGGTTATTGGCGTAGATGAATCAGGTAATACTTACAAGAAAAATAGTTGTAGCAAACTTAGCGAAGTTTAAACCCGCTTCGGATTTGGGTGCTGCCTTTTTCAAATTAATGAAAATATAAGATGTAAAGCCCAACAAGAATTTAATTTATCTAAGAAATTTTCGTATTCGCATTCTTTAAAACTTTTAGATAAGTTTCCCTAATATTAATAAGGTGATTTAAACAAAGTTTTATTATCCTATCAATACATTGGGAAAGTTTTAAACTGATCAATAAATATAGTTTAAATACACTATCAAAATAGAAATATCACTTTTTTGATCATCCCTTTAGAAAAGAATTGAAAAATTCAATTAATAAAAAAAAGCAAATTTTAGTATTTTTTGCTTATGGATAAAGATAAATTCTATAGATAAATTAGTAGAAATTTATAAACTTGGGGAAATTTATGAGTGGAGATTTCGAAACACTAGAAATTAATCAACCAAAGATATCATATTTTCTGAAAAGATCAGAGAATAATACAAAATGGTTAGATGAAATGATCAATCAAATTGAAGATATGAAAAACAAAATATCTGAAGTTAAATAAAAAAACTCAAGGAGCTTTTATTTGCTCCATTCTAGTACTACAAACATTATCTATAAAGTAGAAGGTTTATTTTGAATCTTGGATTCTTTCTACTCCTCTCAAATAAAAAAATATAGTGATGACTTACTCAAAGAACTACTAATCAGTAAAAATACTCTATGCTTCTAAAATTAAAAAGAGGAAAATTAAGGTGAATCTGTAGGATGACTTATGAAATTATTCAATCAATTCAGTATCATTACAAAATACTTAAGTACATTTCACTTTGCAGGATTAAATCTAAATGTAACTCCTAAAGAATTTGAGCAAGTCCATTTAAAGTTTAAAAACTTCTGGGATCAAGAATGTATTGAAAATCCAACTAATCAGAATTGTTTAATCTATTGCGACTGAAACCTATTTCTTTTTCACGAAACTAAATCGAGAACTAATTATTTTCAAAAGTTAATCTTTCTAATAGTCATTATCAGCAACACATATGCCTAAACAACGTACCCCATTTGAAGCAGTCCTTTTGCAGTGATTACACAAAATCCTCTCTTTATTTAAAGAAACCAGCGATTCTTTTTTGTTTTTAGTTTTATTGCTCATTATGACAAAGTTGAAATCATAAACTTCAATTATTATTATTTTTACCTGAGTCGATACTTACAACGAGGGAAGGATTAGTATTGGATGAGGGTATATCCATAATTTTTACAGTATCTTTGGGTTCATCAATAATTTCACTTTCTTTAGGATTTTCATCTACAGCACATGCCTCTAGAGCTTCTCTTAGAAGAGAATCAAAAGTTGCCCCTGGTAATCTATGTCTTGCGACCTCAAGAAAAGTTCTTGGTAATGATTCAGAAGCAGCATCTCTTAAAGCAGGATTATTCTTTCGATGATCTTGTTCCTCTTCTATTGATTTTATAAATCTTAGTGTTACATCTCTTTTAGTAGAGGCTTTTATCAAAGTATCATTTTCAGGATTTGTAGAGTTTGATTCATTCTCAAGGTCATTTAACCTTTTTTCAAGACTATTTAAAACCTCATTAGCTTCTTTACTTATATGAGCTAATTGTCCGTCTGATAAATTTGGTAGATCAGCAACAAAAACTTTTCCATGATCTCTTAAAGTTAAAAAAGTTGGTCTGGGTCCTTGATTTTGTCGTCCATTAAAATCTGAATTATTACCTAATGGTCTTTTAGGTGGTGTAGGTCCTGCTGAACTACGTCTACGTGTAATTCTTTGATTATTTTCAAAGGGCATTGAATTAAAGTTAAATCTACTTACTTAAATCTCCGATATAACTCGGCGGTGATCTTATTATATTACACCTAACTTTTTCTTTTGTGTAGATAAATTTAATTTTTAATTTCTCAATAAAAGTTTATATATAGAAATCTAAATTATTATTTCCGGCAAAAATTTATTCTCTCTTGAATTATCTTTCTTAAGAACCTTCCCTAAGACCCAACTTGATATATCATTTGCACCACAAATATTTAAAATCTTATCTTTAAATTTCTTATCAATTATTAAACAAAATCCAACTCCCAGATTAAAAGTATTCCAGAAATCTTTTTCAGGAATCTGACCAACATCCTTCAGAAATTCAAATAAGATCGGAATATTCCAAGATTTTCTATCTATGTAAGGGATTAAATCAGAAGACATACATCTCGGCAAATTTTCAGGAATTCCTCCCCCTGTTATATGAGACATTCCCTTAATTTCTATATTCTGAGATAAAATTTGATTTATAATTTTAAAATAAATTTTTGTAGGTTTTAACAACTGATCATAAAAATCCAAATTATAAATATTTTCAAATTGCTTATCAATTTGGTTATTATTCTCAATTATTTTTCTAATTAAACTAAATCCATTGCTGTGTATACCGTTACTTTGTAATGCAATTATCAAGTCATTTTCACATATTTGTTTGCCATTAATTAATTTTTCTTCGTCAACTATTCCGACACAAAATCCTGCTAAATCATACTTATTTTTTGAGTAAAAACCTGGCATTTCTGCCGTTTCTCCCCCAAGTAAGGAGCAGTTATTTTCTCCACAACTATATGAAATACCTTTAACAACCTCTAATAATTGATTTTTATCAAGCTTACCAGTAGCTATATAATCAAGAAAGAAAAGAGGTTTTGCCCCAGTTGTAATTATATCGTTCATACACATTGCTACTAAATCTATACCTACTTCAAAATGAAAGTTTTTACTTTGAGCTAATTCCAATTTTGTACCAACACCGTCAGTGCCAGACACTAGGACAGGTTTTTCATAACCCTCAAGGGGTATTTTAAAAAGACCACCAAATCCTCCAATCCCTTCGATTACATTAGATGAGTGAGTTGACTCAACAGCTTGTTTGATTTCTGATACAAACTCTCTTCCTGCTTCTATATCAACTCCTGATGTTTTGTAATCCATAAAATAAAAATGATAGACTTCTCTTATATAGATATTCCTCCGTAGATTGCTTTTGTCCAGTAAAAATTTATTAAATAGATTTATTTTTTAAAACAACGTGAAAAAAATAATAATTAGAAAAACAGAAGAACTTTACCAATGGCGACAAAACCTCAAAAGCGATATTAACTTTATCCCAACAATGGGTAATCTTCATAAAGGTCATCAAAAAATAATTTCGACAGCAAAAAGTGAAGATTCCAATTTAGTTTTAGTAAGTATTTTTATTAATCCACTTCAATTTGATAACAAGTCAGATTTAGAGAATTATCCTAAAACAATTGATAATGATATCAAAGTATCCTTTTCAAATGGCGCAGATGCCATTTTCATCCCTTGTACTGAAGATATATATCCAGCGAATATAAAAAATATTTCGTTCCTGAAAGCTTCTGTAGAATTATCTTCGGCATTATGCGGATTAAATCGAATAGGACATTTTGATGGCGTTTGTACTGTAGTTTATAGATTACTTAATCTCATCAAGCCTAAAAATCTTTATTTAGGAGAAAAAGATTGGCAACAACTTTTAATATTAAAAAATCTTATTTTAACAAAAGAATTAAATATAAAAATTAAATCCATACCCACCCAGAGAGATTTTGATGGAATTCCTTTAAGTTCTCGTAATGTACGTCTATCAAAAGACGAAAGAAAATTAATTAGATTTTTTTCAAATGAGTTATTAATAGCGAAAAATAATTTCAAACAAGAAAAAAAGATTAACTTAAAAGAAATAATTAAAAAGCTTACAGCAGAAAAAATTTCAATTGAATATTTAGAACATTTACATCCTTATACCCTTCAAAAATTAGAAGTTGAGGATAATATTTCAATTCTGGCTGGTGCGATAAGATGTGGAGAGACAAGATTAATAGATCACGTTTTTCTAATGAAAAGAAGCCCAATTATTGCAATTGATGGGCCTGCCGGGTCAGGCAAAAGTACTGTTACAAAGTTGATAGCGAAGAAACTTAAACTTTTATATTTAGATACTGGAGCAATGTATAGGGCATTGAGTTGGCTTTTATTAAAAGAAAATATTGATTATAAAAAAGAAAAAGAATTGAATAATATCCTTAAAAATATATCTATTGTCTTCAAGTCTAATGAAAATTCAGATCAGGATGTTTTTATTAATAACTATTGTGTTACTGAAGAAATTCGATCGCAAGAGATAAGTTCCATAGTTTCTAAAATTTCCTCAATCAAAGAAGTAAGAAAATTCTTAGTAGAAGAACAAAGAAAAATTGGAGAATCAGGAGGAATTGTAGCTGAGGGTAGAGATATAGGAACTACTGTTTTTCCTGATGCAGAACTCAAAATATTTTTATCTGCAAGCATCGATGAAAGAGCAAAAAGAAGAAAGTCTGATAAACAAAGTAAAGACGCACAAAATATAGACCTAAATAAGTTAAAAGAGCTTATAAAAAAAAGAGATTTTGAAGATTCTAATAGAGAAATTTCACCTCTAATAAAAGCAAATGACGCAATTGAAATTATTACCGATGGATATTCAATTAATGAGGTAGTAGATAAAGTTATTGATCTTTATAATGATAAGATTCCCAAAGAGATTCAGATCTAATAAATTCAAGAAATACTTTCAAAGAATCCACTCACAGAGTCTTCTAAAATATCAAGGACATTATCAAAGCCCTCATCACCTCCAAAATATGGATCAGGTACTTCTTGCTCATTGAAAACTGATCTAAAATTTTGTATTTTTTTAATTGATGAAAAATCTGTTGAAGATGTTCTATTCTTAAGATCTTGTATGTTTCGAAAATTCGAATCGTCCATCGCAACAATATAGTTAAATTTCTCAAAATCTTCTCTAGTAATTTGACGAGCCCTACTTAAAATTTTTATATTTCTTCTTTCTGCCGCAATTCTCATTCTAGAGTCAGCCTTTTTTCCTATATGCCATCTCCCAGTTCCTGCAGATTCTACAATAAAGCCATGGGTTAATCCTTTTTTTTCAAGTAAATCTATAAAAATAGCTTCTGCAGCAGGAGACCTACAAATGTTTCCCAAACATACAAAAAGAACAGAAATTTTTTTCATATAATTATAAATTTATAAAATTATAAGACGTTTAAGTAGTAAATAAAACTTCTTTAATTAAAGATTCAGTAAATTCCTTACCAAATAAACTCGATAACATTGGCCTGGCTGGATCGTTGTCTCTTCTATATTTTAAATAATTATTTTGACCATTTTTTAAGTCTTTTTGAAGCTCCAAATTAGCTTCCTGACTTTCGAAAAGAATTTCCAAATACAATTTTAAATATTCTGTGAATGAAGTATAAAGCTGATTAGCAATTAAAAAATCACTACTTTCTTCTTTTGGCAATTTTGACCAGATTAATCCTGGAGAAAAAAATCTGGCTACATCTGAAGACATTTTTTCAGCTAATGGGAGTGATGAATGACAACGAGTTTTAAGTTTTAAAAGTTGTTCTAACAATTTATTACTATATTGATGTTCTATTTTTAATGAGGGCTGGAAATCTAGTACTAATAAATGACTATTGGGTAGAGAAACAAAATCTACTCCAAAAAATGGGACGTTATAAATAGTATTTGGAATAATTAAAAAATTTAAAACAGAATAATTCGGACTATTAATACAAACTGCTCTTGCAAATTGAATTCTTTTTTTATGCGTTACGCCCCAAGTAAATAGATTCACATTTTTTTTTGATTTTTTTGAACCATAAGTTGAATCTTTGTAAGAGTATTCAGAGGGTATTATTTTTTCTAGACAGTTATAATTACTTAAATTATTTATTAAATATTTAAGAAAATTATGCCATTTCCAGTCTGGTCTATAAAAAATACTATTTTGTATTAACATTCAATGAATAATCTCATTATTTAATGTAAAAAGGAAATTATTAATAAATTTTGTTGTCCATTTTTCTCCAAAAAAAGTTTTAAACAATTTATCTGCAGGATCTTTTTCAAAACTATACTTATCATATTTAATTTGATTGATCTTTATTTGTTCTAAGTTTAAAAATTCATTAACAGGATTCAATTTATAAATATTCAAATAATTACTAACAAATGAATGAAATATTTTGTTTAAATCTCTATCAAGATTTAATTTATTTCCTCTACATATAATTACCCATGGGGAGAAATACTTTTTTGAATCGTAGATATTCTTCATTTTATTATTATCAAATCCAGAATATCTTTTCTTAATAATACCTAAACTTGAACAATATTTTTCGAGATACTCACTTTCTTGAATTAAGGGTTGATAATCGAGAATTGCTAATAGTTTTTGAGAAGTTCCAAACCATAAAATATCAGCTCCTAGGATAGGCAATTCACTATCAAAATTTGGATATGCCACCGTATTAAAGACTTGCAGCTTTTTGCCTCCATCTAATTTAGTTATTCGCCACTTTCTATATTCTGGACTTGAAAAAAGCCAATTTTTTATAATATATTTAGAATCTTTATTATGATGTTCTTTAAATTCGCTAGATATTTCAACTTCCTGACCGTTTAACTCATCAATATTAGTTTTAAGGAAATCTACTAATGAATCAAACATAAATACTAGGTCTCAGTACTTCCCTTCCTAACTTTTTTTGTAATGTAATTAAATACAATCTTGCCTAAAACAGCAATCAAGTTTCCTTCAAGCTCCTTAAACATTTTCATATTATAAGTAAATGCTTGATTAGCTTCATCAATAATTTGATCAGCAGTCGTTTGATTTATTGGTAGTTTATTCAAAGTAAGGGAATATTCTTCCTTAAATTTCTTTTCATCAGCAATTAATTCAAATTCGTAAAAATTTAAACCATTATTTCCCTGTAAATTTAATGCTTTTTTAGCGATGCTTTTCAAAATTTGACCACCAGATAAATCGCCTATATACCGTGTGTAGTGGTGACCAACCAATAACTCTGGTGAACTTTTTGCTACCTCACGGATTCTTTCAACGTATTCTTTTGCTGATTGAGAAATTTTAATTTCATTCTTCCAGTTATTACCAAAATAAAATTTAAGATCATTTTCAAGTGTTTCTTTCCTGAATAATGATTTAAAACCAATAGGTTTTATTACAGGATGTTCCTCATGGACTAATCTTTCAATTTCTTCTTCCATAGCCTCATAAACAAAATATAAATCGCTAATTAATTTTCTATATGATTTTTTTTCGACAACTCCTTTTAAAAAACAAGCCACAAAACCAGTATTTTCTGCCATAGTATGGGATTTTTTTGTCCCTTCTCTTAATTGTCCTGCAAGAGCGACTGCCATTTATTTTGAAATTATTTTGTATGTGTATTTAATCTACAAGGAAAATAGAGAAAACAGCTAATTTTTGTTACCACCGGATGTTGTAGAGAATAACTTGTAAAGTTCTTTGCAAACCAAAAAAAGATTATCTTTCTGTTTCTTTTGAGGTAAATGAGAACCAGTCATTTCCCACTCTCCAACAGTGGCTACTCTCCATCTCTCGGAGGGAACAATCATCCCTCTCATTATTATTCCTAACAATTTTGGGACTCCGTTATTGTTGTCATTCTCATCTTCAATTCTCAATTGTAAGAGTATTGCCCTACATTCAATAAGAGGACTCCAACCTGGAAAATGAAAGGCAAAGTCAATAGTATCATTCATGGATTCATTATTAGTATTTTCCCAGGGACTAAAATTTACGCTAGCATCTGGGAAATATTTCCTAAATAAAGCCGCAGTAGAAGCAATTTTATTAGCTATTTCAACATTACTTACATTTGAACTCGCATTCATAAATAGCTAAGTGTTTTTTAGAAAAATGACATAATTTCCTTTAACTTGCTTATTAACTACTTTTTTTTTAATAAAGATGTTGAAATGCTGATCAATAAGGTAATCTCTATTCACATTTGAATAATAAATTTCTAGCTTTTAAAGAAAATAACTCAATGCAAATTACAATAAATAGAGCTTCAATGAGTTATCTTTAATAACTAATACAATGCTATGCCAAAATTTGAAAAATTAAATTTACCTAACGAAGGCGAGATAATAACTTTTAATCAAGGCAAGCCGAATGTTCCTCATAATCCAATTGTCCCATTTATTAGGGGTGATGGAACTGGAGTGGATATATGGCCAGCAACTCAAATTGTTCTTGATGCTGCGATTAAAAAAAGCTATGGAGATGAAAGAAAAATTAATTGGTTTAAAGTCTATGCAGGAGACGAAGCTTGTGAACTTTATGGAACATACAACTATCTCCCTCAAGATACCATTGATGCAATTAAACACTTCGGGGTAGCCATTAAAGGTCCTTTAACAACTCCAATCGGTGGAGGTATTAGATCTCTTAATGTTGCATTAAGACAAATCTTTGATTTATATAGTTGTGTTAGACCATGCAGATATTATTCAGGAACTCCAAGTCCTCATAAAAACCCTCAGAATTTGGACGTTATTGTTTATAGAGAAAATACAGAGGATATCTATATGGGAATTGAATGGGAAGCTGAGGATAATAATTGTCTTGAATTAATTAATCACTTAAATAACGTTGTAATACCAAATAGTGAAAATTTAAAAAATAGATCCATACCAAAAGGATCTGGAATTGGAATAAAGCCAGTAAGTAAATTAGGTAGCCAAAGGCATATTAGAAAGGCTATTGAGCATGCAAAAAGATTATCTGGAGAAAAGAGGCATGTAACTCTTGTACATAAAGGTAATATTATGAAATACACTGAAGGTGCTTTTAGAGATTGGGGATATGAATTAGCCGTAAATGAATTTAGAGAAGATTGCATTACAGAAAGAGAAAGCTGGATTTTAGATAATATTCAGAAAAATCCAGGAATTACAATTGAAAATAATGCTAGGAAAATCGAACCAGGTTTTGACAAGCTTACAAATAATAAAAAAGCATTTATTTGCGAAGAAATTAAAGAAGTTCTTGCATCCATATCTCATTCCCATGGAGATGGTAAATGGAAAGAACTTGTTCTTATAGATGATCGGATAGCTGACAGTATATTTCAACAAATTCAAACTCGACCTCAAGAATATTCAATTCTTGCAACATTAAACCTTAATGGAGACTATGTTTCTGATGCAGCTGCAGCAATAGTGGGTGGCCTAGGTATGGCTCCTGGTGCGAATATTGGTGATAATGCGGCAATTTTCGAAGCAACACATGGTACTGCACCAAAACATGCAGGCTTAAATAAAATAAATCCAGGCTCAGTAATTCTTAGTGGTGTAATGATGCTTGAATATTTTGGTTGGGATGAAGCAGCTAACTTAATTACTAATGGTTTAAGTAAGGCAATAGAGCAAAAAAAAGTCACCTATGATCTGGCACGTTTAATGGAACCCAAAGTAGAGCCCTTGTCCTGCAGCAGTTTTGCTGAAGAAATTATTTCAAATTTTTAATTTTAAAAATTATTTTTATTTTCCAAAACTTTCCATATATTAGCTAGTGAATCTTTAGTGCCAATATTTCCAGGATGTGTAACGATAGGAAGCTTTTGGTCATTTTCTAGGTTATGAGTGACTACAGAAATACCTGTTGAAATTTGTCCCTCAAGATAAACATACTCTGCATTAAGTCCATTACTCATAATCACATTTGTTGTTATTCCGCCTTTTGAAATCAAATATCCTATTTCATATTTCAAATCTTCTACTAATTCCGCAATAAAAAGAGCAAGTGAATTATAGAAATTAAATTGTTCGGAATAATCTACGGACAAAAATTTTCTTGAGGTAAATAATACAGGAGATTTTCCTTTGATAAAGGAAAATCTAATTTCTCTCAAAAATTTATTTTTAAACAAATTTCTTTGCTTCTGATTATTCTGTGATGAAGAAATTCTAAAGAATTCAAAAACATCTAATTCAATTGGCTCGCACAAACTAATTTCTAATAAATTTTTTAATTGTAATGTTGAAAGTTGCACATAAGATCCAACAATTACTAGTCCAGGAAGAAAACTTGCTTCTTTATTTTTTATTCTTAAATTAGAAAAAAATATCTTATCCTGAGGATTGCTTTTTTTCTCAGAAATTGAACTTATAAAACTTGCTGCAGTACGAAAAAGAAATTTTTTTTGTTTAGTTAATTTTTTTATTATTAAAGAAAACTTTTTAAGTTGAGAATAATTTTCCACATCAACAATTACATGTTTATTATTCTTCAAATTCTTGAGAGTTTTAAAAACAATGTTATTTTCTTCATCATTAAGAATTTCAAGATCTGATAATAAAAGATTCTGAATATCATCTAAATTTATCTGAGATTTACTCTTCTGAAATAAAAGATTTTTGATATTACTTGTCTCGTATCCAAAAATTGTATCTCTTGCAAAAATTGTTTGATGGATAGGTCTTTTATCAACAAAGTGTGATCCATTAATTGTTAATCTATTGCCCTCTATAAAAGCTGGGATATGAAAAGTAGCATCGAAAGGACCTAAGCAACTATTTAAGACACTAGGCTCTAAGAAGTTATGTCCCCGAAGAGTAGAATCTCCTCTACTTATAAAAATAATTTCTTCTCCATAAGCTTCAGAAGCTAAAACGGCCTTAAGATTTTTACAAATTTCTTCTATTGTTAATTTCATATCATTTTCCGATAATGACCTTGTATTGGCCAAAATAAAAAATAGATTAGATTCAGATTCAAAACCTTTAATTAATGTTGAATAATCCCACTTAAGAAGTAATAAGCAATCATGTACAGTTTGAGAGCCTGTTGGATCATCATCAATAACAACAAATTTCATAAGTATTGCTTAATCATCAAAGAGATTTAATTTGTATTGAAGCACTAAATTTTTGACTATCATTTGAAGGAATCATAATGTTTCTGATTCCATCAACAAAAGAATTTCTAGGACTACTCCAAGGTTCAAGACATATCATTTTTCTAGGAGGGTCACTCCAAATAACACCGAGATCAAAAGGATATGGATGATTTAAAGTTACCTGTCTTTTTAAGACTTTATCTCGAAAGATACTTTTACCTGAGGTATACATAAGTAGATCAACTCCTAAATTAATATTTTTTAATTCTTCCGAAGTATTACTTAAAATATTCATTTCTTGATTCTGACAATTAATTGGATTATCAATAAAATCTATATTTTTTAAATCTGAAACATTAAAATAAGGATGCATTCCAAAATTTATTGGCATTGTAATTTCTGTTTTGTTGAAGATTGTAATTTCAAATTCCAAACAATTAATCTTCAAGTTAACCTCTATCCTCAACTCAAAATCAAAAGGATAATATTTTTTTGTTGTTTTAGATTCATTTAAAAATAAACATAAAGATTTATCACTATCGTTTAAGCAGTATTGCCAATGCAAATCTCTAGCAAAGCCATGTTGCATTAACTGCAAGTAATCTTTTCCAAATACTGAACTTGGGGCATTTATACTTCCACAAATTGGAAATAGAATTGGAATACCACCTCTAATACTTTTTGTATTGTTCATAAATCTTTTTTCATCGAAATAAAGTATTTCATTACCATCTGAAACCCAATTTGTGATAACTCCGCCTCTTTTTGGGCAAAATTTTATATAGTTATTTTGATCTAATTGAAAGATATAAATTCCTTTTTCCTTATTAAATAATTTAATTTGCACAATTATTACTTAAAGAGAATCAACCCAATCCAAAATATGCTGATTAACTAAATCAGGTATTTCATCATGAGGACAATGTCCAGCATCTAGAATAATTTCCTTTGTATCCTTTGGAGTAAATTTTTTATATAGATTTCTTTTTTTAGGGGTATTCATCCATGGATCTTTGCCTCCCCAGAGCAGCAATAATGGTGAATCTAGTTTCGCGAATAACTTATCTAAAGGTAATCCCTGAGGACCTGAAGGGTTAAATACACTTTTAAAAACATTAAATGCTCCATAATCTAGCGAAGGCCTTCTTATAGATTCAACTAAAAATTCATCAACATTTTTTTTATTAACATAAACCTGATTCAAAGTTTTTTTAATATTTTTTGGATTTCTCATATTCTCAAATATCAAACGTTGAAGAACAACATTTTTCAAAAATATTCCTGCAACGGTTTCAATTGAAGTTTGCAACATATTCTTTTTAATAGATTTTTCTTCACTAAAGTATCCAGCAGCATTGAGTAATATGACACCTGCACAAAGTTCATTCAACTCTGAACCAGCTGCTAATACTGCATAGCCACCTAATGAATTCCCAACAACAATTGTAGGTTTTCTTATTTTCTCTTTTACGTAAGCTACAACCTGATCTTTCCATAAAGATCCTGAGTATTCAACATCCTGAGGCTTAGGACTTTTTCCAAAACCCAATAGATCCATTGCGTGAACTTCATATTTTTTGCTCAAAATAGGTATATTAAATCTCCAATGATCCGTAGAAGCACCAAAACCATGAATTAATAAAATTGCACAATCTTTTGAGGTATGTTCTGGCTTAGCTGAAACAGTATGTATTGGGTAATTTAAAAAATTCCAGTCATAATTAACATCACTATCTATTGGAACTGTTTTTTCCATTTATTAAAATCCTATTTTAATAATTCTAATAAAATTATTTCTTAAAGAAGACCTACTGGATCAGCTGCAACATCATCTGAAATTTTATTATCACCACCAGGGGGCTTATCTTTTAAAACTATTCTTAAAAGAACAGGAGCTAGGAATGTTGTACCAATTACCATTAGTAAAATTGCCGCTTCAAGAGAGGGAGTTAAAAGCTTCGCGCTTGTACCTAAACCAAGAAAAATCAACCCGACTTCTCCTCTAGGCATCATTCCTAAGCCAACAACTAATCTATTTGTTGGCTTATCACTTGAAAAAACCCATCCAGCAGCAATTTTTCCAATAATTGCTACAACTAATAAAAATCCTGCAACTACAAGTGCAGATCTACTTGAAGGATCTAATGGGTTAATAACTGATAAATCCATTCCAGCGCCTACCAATACGAAAAAGATAGTTGCAAATAATGAAACCAATGGCAAAACTGATTGTTGAATTGCATGATTATTTTTAGAACTACTAAGAATTAAACCAGCCGCAAATGCACCTAAGGCTGCTTCAAGTCCTATAGCTGTAGCTACAAAACAGCATAAAACAAGTATCACAAAAGATGCTACAACTACAGCTCCCGGTGCTTTCAACCTATCAAGAAGCCAATCAAATCCAGGGGCTGCAGTTCGACTTAATGCAATAGCAGCAATAACAAATACAACAGCTGCAGCAACTAATTTGACTATGGGAGCGATTTCTAAGGATCCTCCTGCAGCAAGAGCAACAACAACTGCGAGTATAACAATGCCTAAAATATCATCTAGAACTGCAGCACCAATTACTATTTGACCCTCCCTAGTTTTCAAATAACCTAATTCCCCAAAAACACTTGCTGTAATACCTATACTTGTAGCCGTCATTGATGCTCCTGCAAAAACTGCAGGAATTAAATCCACCTGGAAAATAAACATTAATCCAAAAGTACCAAAAGCAAAAGGCAAAATCACACCTGCCATAGCGACTGTAAAAGCTTGAGCTCCAACTGCAACTAATTCTTCTAATTCACTTTCTAATCCTGTTAAGAACAGAAGAGCGTACAACCCAAGTGTTGCGACTGCTTGTAGAGAAGGAAAACTCTCAAAATAAACCTCAGGAACAACTTCTGGAGGTATAGATGCTAAGGAACTTATTATATTTATTAATCCTTGATTTAATTCTGTGTGAGCTGAGGGTGGTATTAGCAAATGGAAGCCAGATGCTCCAATAACAACTCCTGCCAAAAGTTCGCCAACAATTGTAGGCAAACTCAGTCTTACTAACACTTCCGCTAATGCTCTGGCAGCTAAAAATATCAAAAGAAATCTTATGACTCCAATGAGAGTCTCTGCCACTTCTAAATCATGTGCACTTAATTCAGCAAGTAAAGGATACATTTTAAATGCGTGGGAAATTATACTATCTAATTGGAAGATAGTTTATGGAGGGCCCACTTTACGAAGTATGTAAAAAAAAGCAAAAATACTCAACAAGTGTGGATCTGAAGTTACAACAAAGAATTTATAAAAAAACTGGCTATTGTCATATATATGTTAAATCCAATGAACTCCAACGAACCTTTTGATTTACGTTTGCCAACTCCGGGCTGTTATCTAGATCCTGAGAAGGCTGGTATGGATTCTGATGCGCTTTTTAAAGGCATGACAGCGCATTTGTTTTTTACAATTGGTAAATTAGCCACTTCTGCTAGTCCTCATGACTTATATATGGCTCTGAGTTACGCAGTTAAAGATAGATTAATGACAAGATATTTAGCTAGTCAAGAAGTAATACGAAAAAAACCTCAAAAAACTGTTGCTTACCTTTCAGCAGAATTTCTAATCGGACCCCAATTAAGTAATAATTTACTGAATCTTGGGATAACGCAAGAAGCTGAAGATGCTTTAAAAAGGTTTGGTATAGAATCATTATCAACGATTCTTGAAGTAGAAGAAGAGCCTGGACTAGGTAATGGTGGTCTTGGGAGACTTGCAGCATGTTACATGGAATCTTTAGCTTCCTTACAAGTTCCTGCAGTTGGTTATGGAATTAGATATGAATTCGGAATATTTAATCAGTTAATACGAGATGGTTGGCAAGTTGAGGTTACTGATAAATGGCTTAAAGGTGGTTGGCCATGGGAATTACCTCAACCGGATGAATCATGTTTTGTTGGATTTGGGGGAAGAACTGAAAGTTATAGAGATGACAAAGGTAAATACCGATCAAGATGGGTGCCTTCAGAACATGCTATTGGTGTTCCTCATGATGTTCCAGTATTAGGCTACAGAGTAAATACATGTGACAGATTAAGATTATGGAGGGCTGATGCAACAGAAAGTTTTGATTTTTATGCTTTCAATATTGGTGATTATTATGGTGCAGTTGAAGAAAAAGTCGCTTCTGAAACCTTATCAAAAGTTCTGTATCCCAATGATGGAACTGATGAAGGTAGAAGATTAAGACTTAAACAACAACATTTCTTTGTCAGTTGCTCTTTACAGGATATGTTGAGAAGTCTTGAAAAAAGGTCTATTCCAATAACAGAATTTGCTCAACACTGGACAGTTCAATTAAATGATACTCATCCCGCAATTGCAGTTGCAGAACTAATGAGACTGTTAATTGATCAGTATCAAGTAAGTTGGGACAAAGCATGGACTATAACCACATCATCGGTAGCATATACAAACCATACTTTACTTCCTGAAGCGTTGGAGAAATGGGATTTAAGTCTATTTAGTGATTTACTTCCTCGTCATTTAGAAATTATTTACGAAATAAATTGGAGATTTTTACAGCAATTAAGACTTCGTTACCCTGGTGATGTAAAAATTCTACAAAAATTATCGATAATTGACGAAGAAGGCTCTAAGTCTGTAAGGATGGCTCATCTAGCAACTATTGGTGCTCATCATATAAATGGTGTTGCTGCACTTCACTCTGATCTGATTAAAAGACAACTTCTTCCAGAATTTGCAGAATTATGGCCTGAAAAATTTACAAATGTAACTAATGGAGTAACCCCAAGAAGGTGGGTGGCCTTAGCAAATCCATCTTTGTCAAGTTTGTTAGAAAAAGAGGTAGGTCCAAATTGGATAACAAATATGGAACTACTCAAAAAATTAGAAAAGAAAAAAGATGATGTAAATTTCCTTCAAAAATTCGAGGAAACTAAATTAATTGGAAAACGGAAGTTAGCTAGCTATATACATACTAAAACAGGAATACTTGTTGATCCTTCAAGTCTTTTTGACGTACAAGTTAAAAGGATTCATCAATACAAAAGACAACATCTAAATGCTCTGCAAATTATTGCTCAGTATTTAAGAATTAAAAATGGAACAAGTAACTATAAAGCACCTAGGACAGTTATTTTTGGAGGCAAAGCTGCCCCGGGTTATTTTATGGCTAAATTAATGATCCGATTTATTAATGGTATTGCAGATGTTGTGAATTCGGACCCTGATATGGAAGGTCTTTTAAGAGTAGTTTTCTTACCTGACTATAATGTCAAACTTGGAGAAATTGTCTATCCAGCAACAGATCTTTCTGAGCAAATTTCCACTGCAGGTAAAGAAGCTTCAGGTACAGGAAATATGAAATTTGCAATGAATGGAGCTTTAACTATAGGTACTCTTGATGGTGCAAATGTTGAGCTAAGAGATCTTGTCAAAAAAGAAAACTTCTTCCTTTTCGGAAAGACCGAAAGTGAAATAATGAACTTAAAAAATAATGGCTACTCTCCAAAGACTTTCATTGACAAATGTCCAGAATTAAAAGAAGTAATTCGTTTAATCGAAATAGGTCATTTTAGTAATGGAGACAAAGAATTATTCAAGCCTTTATTATCCAGCTTGACTGGATATGATCCATTTTTTGTGATGGCTGATTTCGAAGACTATTTAAATAAACAAGATGAAGTAAGTAACTGTTGGAATAACAAAAAAGCATGGAATAAAATGGCTCTATTAAATACTGCAAGATCAGGATATTTTTCTTCAGACAGATCGATTAGAGAATATTGCGAATCTATTTGGAAAGTGTCACCCATGCCAGTTGAAATTACATGTGATATTGAAGAAATAACTACTTAAGGTTATTCTTATCAGGTAAATCAGGTGTTTGATGAAATAATCTATTTAATATTAATCTATCTATATTCAGTGGATCAGGAGCTAGTTTTTGTGAAATTTCTCTAAATTTTACTTCAACATTTTCAGAAACTTTAATATCAAAAATTCTCTCCATCAAAGCTTCAATCGAATACAAATAAGCATTAACATTTTCTAGTTCATTTATTGCATCCGCAATTTCTAAATCAGACATATGTTGATCATCTTCAATTGAACTGCCTGCAATATGTTTTTTTGATAATTGATTTTGTAATTCTTCAGTAACTTTACTGCAAAGTGTTCTAAAAGATTGGATAGATGCCCAATTTAATTCCTGTTGCTGTTTAAAAGTAGGGAATTCTCTCAATAAACGATCATGCTCCTTATAAAATCTTTGACAATCAGGGCATTGACATGGTTCTTCTTGCAAAAGAATAAATAACTCTTGTTATATCATTGCACTATTTAGGCAAAATTGTAGGACCATCCAATAATTCGTCATTTTCATCAAGAGAGTCTGGGCTTTCAGGTAAAGGTATTTCTATACTACTAACGAGAGTAATGACATCTCTTAATCTCATAGAATCCGCAAACCATCCCATTGCTTGTTCAGCATCACATCTCTTTTCAGCATCATTTGCTTGATCTTCATGAGCCTCTGCTAATAAAGAAAGCCAACATAAACATCTTGCTTGAACTATTGAGAGATCTAATTCACTAGGTGAGGATTTGGAAATTCGTTCATGCTCTTGCTGAATTAAGAGCTTTAAACGCATATCGTGCAGCTTAGCCATAAAAGCATAATTACTAATTACACGCTAGCTAGAGAGTCGCATATGTGCACACATACTACATATAGTTTATTAACTTTAACGGGACTGGCGGGAGTCGAACCCACGACCTACGGTTTAGGAAACCGTTGCTCTATCCTGCTGAGCTACAGCCCCAGTAGATGTTTTTTAACGTATTTAGCATTATGCTAAATGAAAGCAGGAGAGGCAATCGCAAAAAAGTTTTATTTTGTTTCCAAAATATAACTTTTTTGAGGAAAGTCCGGGCTCCCATATGGTCAGGCTTGCTGGGTAATTCCCAGTGCGGGTAACCGTGAGGATAGTGCCACAGAAACATACCGCCTAATACACTTGTATGGTAAGGGTGCAAGGGTGCGGTAAGAGCGCACCAGCAACATTGAGAAGTGTTGGCTAGGTAAACCCCGGCTGGGTGCAAGGCTTAGTAGATTTATGACCATTAAAAATCTACTTCTAGGTGCCGCTTGAGGCTGTGAAGCAATTCCAGTCCTAGATAGATGATTGCCCATCTTTATTAAGATGAACAGAACCCGGCTTATGACCTGCTTTCTAAATTAATAAAAAAATATTATAGATATGGCAAATTCAATTGATAATAATAGAATTGAACAAATCATTAAATTTTTAAAGTCATTAAATATTAAATCAAAAAGATTTTGCGAAGTTTTAAAAACAAAAGACAAAGTTATCATTAATACTTTTAATGAAGCCTTAACCCACTCTTCTGCAAACAAAAAAGTTAATTATGAAAAATTAGAATTCTTTGGAGATGCTGTTCTTCGATTATCAGCATCAGATTTTATAAATAAAACATTCAATAATTTAAATGTTGGTAAAAGTTCAGAATTAAGATCACAAATAGTGAGTGATGAATGGTTAAGTCGATTAGGGGAGAAAATAAATATAGAACAAGTAATAATTCAAGGGCCTAAAGCATTGGGGGATAAAAGTTCAAAAAATACAATTCTTGCAGAGTCCACTGAAGCATTAATAGGAGCTATTTATAAGTGTTTTAATTCAATTGAAGAAGTAAACCTTTGGCTGAATAGGTATTGGGAAAAAGATGCAGAATTATTCTTAAAGGCTCCATATAAATTTAATGCAAAATCAGCATTGCAAGAATGGTGTCAAGAAAAAGGGTATAGTTTACCAGTTTATAAAATTTTAGAAATCTCAAAAAATCATGGTGATCCTAAAAGATTTTGTTGTGAAATATTTATAAATGGAAAGAAAAAGGCTTCATCATTTGGTCAATCGCACAAAAAAGCAGAGAAAAAGGCAGCTATTATTGTCATAGAAAACATTTTAAAAAAATAAACTTTTAAATTAACTCTAAACTAGTTAATTTAAAAGCTATAAGTTTATCCCAATTTCCACCCTCAAATAGAACAGCCGCTTTATTTTTTGTTACTCTCTGAACAAATCCCTTATAACCCCTATATATAGAAGATTTATCTTTTACTATGACAACTGATCCAGGTAAAATCGGTCTCCTTAGAGTGTGCATGAAAATTAAAGAACTCTTACAATAATAAATACATAATATGATAAATCTTGAAGAATGGTTACTAGTAGGAGAATTAACTTCTCCGCATGGCATTAAAGGGGAATTAAAAATAAAGCCTTTGAGTGATTTTGAAGAAAGATTTACTAAGTCTGGATTAAGGTGGATAGAAATTAATGAAATACTTCAAGAAATTGAATTAGTTAAAGGAAGAAAAGTACCTGGTAAGGAAGTTTATATTGTTTCTTTAAAAGGGATAAATACTAGGAATGAAGCTAATAAACTTTCTGGGAAAAGAATGTATGTTTCAATAAAAGACAGGCCAAATTTATCAGATGGCGAATATCATTTATTAGATCTTGTAGGACTGGAAGTAAAAAGTGATAAAAATAATGAAAAGATTGGTTATGTAATTAATCTCATAAATAGTGGAAATGATTTATTGGAAATAGAACTGATAAATGGTAAAAAGGTTTTAATACCTTTTGTTGAAGAAATCATACCTACTATCAATATTAATGAAGGTTGGATAACATTAAACCCACCTCCAGGACTTTTGAATCTCTGAAAACTGACAAATTTCAACTATAAATTTTTAACTATGAGAAATTTTTCTCAAAGATATAAAATTATTGACATCCCTGAAATGAGCAAGACATATTGAGTTATATAATATAGATTGCTTTCACCCAATCTTGAATTTAATAAAGTGTGAGCTAGATAAAAATGCAAAGAAAAATACGTTTTAATAAGGCTCCATTATTAGGAGATGACCTCATTTACGTAGAGCAAGCAATAAAAAGCGGGCTCACTTTTGGTGATGGCACTCTTACAAGAGAAGTGGAGTCAATTTTACAAGATCAGTTCGACGATGCTGCTGGAATCCTATTAACTTCTTCTTGCACTCATGCACTAGAAATAATCGCTATTTTATTAGACCTCAATAAAGATGATGAAATAATTGTTCCAAGCTTTACATTTTGCTCTACAGCATCAGCATTTATGATGCAGGGAGCAAAAATTATTTTTGCAGATAGTGAAATCCCAACAATGAATATAGACCCGCAAAGTATTGAAAATTTAATTACACCTAATACAAAAGCAATAGTCGTCGTTCACTATGGAGGATTAGGCTGCAAAATGGAAAAAATAATGAATATCGCAAAAGAAAATAATTTAATTGTTATAGAAGATAATGCTCATGGCTTCTTTGGATCAATGAACCAAAAACAGTTAGGCAGTTTTGGAGATTTTTCGACATTGAGTTTTCATGGCACTAAGAATATAAGTTGTGGAGAAGGAGGTGCACTTATAGTTAACAATGATAGATTTCTTGATAGAGCAAGAGTAGTCAGAGAAAAAGGAACCAATAGATTTAATTTCAAATCAGGGAAAATTAAAAAATATGAATGGATTGATTTGGGTTCTAGTTATCTCATGTCAGAAATTTCTGCAGGAATATTAAAGAAACAATTATTAAACTCTAACAAAATTCAAATGGGTAGAAAAATAATTTGGATGCGTTATTTAAATGCCCTATCAGAGTGGGCAGAAGAAAATGATATTACCTTACCTAGTAAACCCCATAATTATACTCATGCTTATCATGCATTTCATATGATTTTTCCTAGTTTCGAAACCACGAAGTCTTTTCTAAAATATATGGAAGATCTTGGAATAGAGGCAATTTCGCATTATGTTCCATTACATAATGCTCCTATCGTTTTACAAACAGAAAAAAGAACTAAAGAATTAAACTTATGTCCAAATTCTTCAATTTATAGCGACAGATTAGTACGTCTTCCACTTTATTATGGTCTTGAATTAAGTTCAGTTGACTATGTTATTGAAAAAGTTTTAAGTTTTGTAGTAGAAAAACAGAAATCTAAATTTTAAGTGGAATTCAAGAATGAAATTATTTACATAACAGGTGCCGCAGGACAAATAGGTAGTCTTTTAACTCGGAAATTTTTAGAATATGGAGCAAATGTAATCCTGGTAGATAATTGCATAAAAAATTTAGAAGATTACAAAAAAAGTTTAGAATATCCCGAATCACGGTTTCTAATCTCTCAAATAGATATTGCAAATCAAAACGAAGTGAAAGATTCTATCCAAAAAGGAATTGAAAAATTTGGTAAAATTACAATGCAGGTTAATAATGCAGGAGCAAGTATTTTTTCACCATGGTTTGAAAGAAGTGCAGAAGAAATAGACCTCACAATGAATGTAAACTTAAAAGGTACTTTTTATTGTATTTCAGAATTTTTAAAAGCTGCAAAATCACAAAACATAAATTCAGTAATAGTAAATGTTGCTTCACATTATGGCTTAATATCTCCAGACCCTAGAATTTATAAAAATTTAAAAAGAAGAAACTCAGAAATTTATGGAGCAACAAAAGCAGGTATAATTCAAATGACAAAATACTTCGCTGCAAATTCCATACATGATGGATTCAATACAAGGATCAATGCTGTTGCCCCAGGAGGGATATTCAATCCCAAACATCCACAAAGTAAGGATTTCATTAAAGAGTACTCTTCAAGAGTTCCATTAAAAAGAATGGGCGAAACAGAAGAAGTTGTAAAACCTATACTATTTCTTCTCTCAAAAGATGCATCTTATATAAATGGAACAACATTGATAGTTGATGGGGGTATGAGTTGCTGGTAAAAAACTAAAACAAAATTCTTACAATGTTTAACTTTCACAAATCTAGAAATGCAAAAACAAAAACTTTAATAATTGCAGAAATTGGAATTAACCACAACGGAGATATTGACAAAGCAAAGCTTTTAATTGAAAAGGCACATGACTGTGGTGCATCAGCCGTCAAACTTCAAACATATATTACTGAAAAACGAGCATCTAAAGATTCGCCAATATATGAAGTACTAAAAAAATGCGAACTTAATTTTGATCAGCAAAATAATCTTTTTAAATTTGGACAGGATCTAGGTATTGAAATTTTCAGTACTCCTTTTGATGAAGAATCAGTCCAATTTCTTGGACAAACTGATTGTAAATTTATAAAAATTGCGAGTTTCGATGTTACAAATTTCAAGCTCATTAGATCCATATCATCGCTAAATAAACAAATAATAATGTCAACTGGAATGACAAATGAAAATGAATTAAAACAATCACTTTCTATCTTTGATAAAGAAACAATAGATAACAAACTAGCTTTGCTGCACTGTATTTCATCTTATCCAGCCCCTGAAAATATGGCTAATTTGGCCTCAATAAAAGCTCTTAGAAGTTTTTTTAATGGTCCTGTTGGATATTCAGATCATACTATTGGCTGGTCCGTTCCTGTTTTTTCTATTTTTGCAGGTGCAACAATAATCGAAAAACATTTTACTTTAGATTGTGAAGAAGAAGGTCCAGATCATAAACTTTCAGCTGATCCAATAATGCTAAAAAAAATAATAGAAAATGTTCAAAAAGCAGAAGAAATTTTAGGTGAAGAAAAAGTTTGTATTAGCAATGCAGAATCTGATTTCTTGCAGTACAAAAGGAAGAGCATTTAAACATAATTATCTTAAGATATATTTTAAATATTTAAATAATTTATCAATTCAACCTCTGGAATCCAGAATGACACACTGGTGATTTTAAATATTCATCTATAGAATTTTCGTTTTGACATTTTGCAATTAATTCAAAAATTTTATCAAGTAAATCTAAATAAGGATATATTTCTTTATTTGTATGGGCTACTGAAACATAACAACTTGTTGCAGCTAAATAGCCATGTTTAAGCATCTCTTGTGTAATTAAAGTTTTATACTTTAGAGAATCCTGGCCTTGTATTGTAAATCCAGCTAAGGCAGGTAATCCATTATGAATAATTTCAATCTTATGTTTATCTGCTAATTGCTGCCAATTTTTACGCAATTTAAGACCAGTAGAAGTGATTATCTCCCAGCTTCGAATTTTTTCCATAATTTCTAATGTTTTTAATGCAGCTGTTGGACCAATCCTCTCTGTCCAAAAAGTGCTACTAATAAATGTGCTTTGGGCTGCTTCCATAACTGAGCGGCGCCCAATGACAGCCGATATTGCATAACCATTACCAAGAGCTTTTCCAAACATCGCCATATCTGGATTAATTCCATACTTCAAATGCAAGCCGCCAAAAGTCTCTCTAAAACCAGAAGTACATTCATCAAAAATTAGAACTATTCCTTTTTTTGTACAGAGATCACGAACTTTTTCTAAGAAACCTTTTTCTGGGGGGTTGCTTCTCTGGACTTCCATTTTGACTGCAGCTAATTCATTTTGAGAAACTATGTCTTCCAACTGATCAAAACAATTAAAATCAAAAGGTTTAACGCTCCCAGCAAGTCCCTTGGGAACTCCTTTAGGTTCTAACCCTGGTAGAAGATGAGTTTCAAGACCTGAAGAATTTCTTAAGTTAGTTGCAAGATACCAATCATGCCAACCATGATAACCACAAATAGCCACTTTATCTCTTCCTGTTGCCGCTCTAGCTATCCTTATTGCAATAGAGTTAGCTTCCCCGCCGCTTCTTGCAAATCTCGCCATATCAGACCAAGGATGTAATTCTACTAATCTTTCAGCAAGCAAAACTTCTTCAGGACAATTAAGAGTGCTCATATTGCCAGCCAATACAGTTTTAGTTACAGCAGAATCAACTTCTTCATTGCCATAACCGAGTAAGTTAGTCCCAATACCCATTATTGACATATCAATTAATTCTTGACCATCAAGATCCCACACCCTGCAACCTTTAGCTTTGGAATAATAAGATGGCCATTTATCTGGCAAAAACATTTCACTTCTCTTGGAGAGCAGCATATTACCACCTGGGATAACACGTTTTGCTCGTTTCCAAAGTTTTTGACCTTTAAACATTTATTACCTCTTTTAGCTCTAATTAATTTATAAATTATAATAAAAAATTTTTAAATTTTATCAAATTGATATTAAGCCAACAAAAATCTTCAATAGATTGCTAACAATAATATACTTAAACCAAAACTATAAAAAATATAAATATAAAAAGATATTATTGTTTATAGTTATAAAAGTTTAAAAAAATTTTTTTAAACTTTTTCAGATTGTTATTTAGCGTTCTTAATCTACTTTTTAATTTCTTGAAGACAAAATTTATTTTCAGATGTGATGCAGGAAATATACCAGAAATAGGCACTGGGCATGTATCAAGATGTTTATTAATTGCTAAATCATTGATAAAAGAAAATATATGCTGTAAAGATGAAATAATATTTGCTACTAGGAAAGATGGTCCGTTTTCCTTAGGTTTCAAAACTATAAATGAATCTAAATTTAGAGCAGTTTGTACAGAAGATAATTTTTTAATACCTAATTCGAAAATTGAAAGTGAAACATTATCAGAACATTGTCATGGTGTAATAATTTTAGATAGATTAAAAACCGAGGCAAAATTTATTAAAAATCTAAGGTTTAAAGGTAATAAAGTTTTAACTCTAGATGATCAAGGATCTGGTGCAATAGAAGCTAACTTATCAATAAATGCAATATTAGATCCTATAAAATTTAAAAAAAACATTTTGACTGGATATAAATACTTAGTAATTGATGAAGATAATATTTCCGCAAAATTAAAAAGTAAAACAAATTCAGATAATAAATTCAAAATTTTTGCTTCTTTTGGTGGTTATGATCATTTTGGATATCTCGAAAAAATTTTAAAAATGATAGAAAAAAATATATGTGATGGATCTAGAGGTTTTGAATATAGACTAATTGGGCAATTAGATTTTATAAAAATAAGAGAAAATAAATTAAAAATTGACGACTTGAATAAAATTTCAGATAATAACATTTTTTTTTATTCTAAACCTAAAAATTTCTATCAACTAATGGCTGAGTCTGATTTAGCAATAGTAAATGGTGGATTAACTATATTTGATACAATTGCAAGATGTGTTCCATCTATAGGTTTACCACAATATGAACATCAATTAAAAACTCTTCAGAAATTAGAGAAAGAAGGTTTAGTTTGTTTAGTTTCTAATATTATAAATTTTTCTGAAAATGAACTTTATGAACGTTTCTCATTATTAATCAAAAATTCAAATATTAGAAATCAAATAAAACTTAATTGTAAAGGTAAAATTGATGGACATGGAACTAAGAGAATTACCTTTTTATTAAATAATCTTTTAAAAAATAGATGATTAAATATTGCTTATGGGAGTCTAGATTTTTTGGCTTTGATATTTATTTATTAGAAAAACAAGACTTGAAAAATAAGAATCTAGAAGATATTTTGAAAAACTTTCAAAAAAAAACCCTAATTAGATCAGTTCATATAAAAGATAAAGTTTTCGAAAATTACTTATCGAATTTAGGTTTCATTAACGTTGATGATGGATTAGAATATGATATTTGTTTAAACGATAAAAATTTAAAAGATCAAGATATCATAAATATTAAGGAACCTTATTATTTTGAAAAACTATCAAATATACATACCATTTCTTTTAGAAGCTTTTCGACAAAATTCTTTAATAAGAGTAAGTACTATTTTGACAAAAATTTCGATTCTAAACTTGCAGATAAAATGTATCTAGAATGGTTTAACAAATCTATAAATGGTGAATTTGATGATGAAATTATTGGTATTACTAAAGAAAAAAATATAATTGCTTTTTCAAGCCTTAAAAAAATCTGTTCAGAAGAATGCAAAATTGGTTTATTCGGAGTCAATCCTAAATACTTCCAAAATGGTTTTGGGAAACTTATGCTGAAAAATCTAATTATTTACATTAAAAAAAATAATTTCATTAAAATAAAGGTTAAAACTCAAAATAGAAATATTGGAGCACAAAAGTTATACTTATCTTCTAATTTCCAAATAAGAAGAAAAATCACCACAATGCATCTGTGGTTAAATTCTAAATAAAAAATCATGAAGAAATTAGCAATTATTCCCGCTAGGAAAGGATCAAAAAGATTAAAAAATAAAAATCATATTAATTTTCATGGGAAACCTATGTTTCTTTATACATATGAAGCGGCTTTAAAATCTAATTTATTTGATGAAATACATATTTCTACAGACAGCGAAAAAATCCTCAAGATTTGTGAAGAAAATTCTATAAAAGTTCTATTTGAAAGACCTCCAGAATTTTGCCAAGACAATAGCGATCTTAATGATGTTTGCAGATTCGTAATTAAGAATTATAAAGAAAAATACAATCAAACTTATGATTTTTTTTGCCTTCTATGGGTTACTTCACCTTTAAGAGATTTTAAAGATATTCAAGAATCGTTTAGGATGCTTGATAATAATACGAATTCAGTTATAGCCGTATCTAAGTATAATTTACCGGTTTTTTGTGCTCAGTATACAAGCAAAAATAATTTTCTTAAAATGCATTTCCCAGAGATGTTCTGGAAAAGAAGTCAAGAAATGCCAGAAACAATTTGCGATTGCGGTTCTATTGCATGGGTAAGAACAAAAACCTTTTTGAAAGAAAATTTATGGTTAACAAGCTCATCAAAAGGTTATTTTTTAAATCCTCTTAAAGCAATAGATATTGACGAGGAATCTGATTTATTGATTGCACAAGAGTTTTATAAACATCTATACAAAAAAAATTAAAGCTTATAATGCAAAAAAATAATCTACATATTTGTTTAAAAAATGGTGCTGGTTATAATTTAAATGATCATTATTTAGCACTGATCTATGAATTATTAAAAAGAGATATAAAAATTACTTTCTTACAAGAAAATTATGGTTTATCAAATTCATTTTTTTGTTTAATTAAAAAACTTTCCAAGAATAATAATTTTTCATTTAAATTACTTGACTTGCCAAATGGCATTAAAAGTCATTTGAAATTTGCAGATTTATTAAATAGCCTAAAAACCAAAAAAATAAATTTAATAATTTCTACCAGTGACTTCACTACCTTAGATCGTTATCTAATTAAATTTGCAACCCAGCAAAAGATTAAAGTTGGAGTATTACAAACTTGTGTACTCCATCAATCCTTATTGAAAAATTATTCAATTCAAAGATCTAATAAAAAAGATATATTTCCAAAAAAAAATATTCAATTAAAAAAAAGGAATAAAAATATTAGTTCAATAATTAAAGTAATAATTAACAAAATAAAAAATGATCTGGAAAAACTTTTTTTTCAAAGCAAACATAATTTTTTTTATCCTTCATTAATGGGATATGGATTCTTTCCAATTAATCAAAATGATCGGTTTAATTTTTCATCAGGTAGAGCTGATTTTGTATTGTGTAGATCAATTAATGAACTTAACATCCTAAAAAATAAAATTGGCGGAGGATCTATTTATCACAATGTGAAAATGCCATTACTTATAAAAAAAGTAGAAAACAAAAAAACTAAAAAAGTACTTTTTATAATGAGTGCAGATGACATTGAATTAACAAAAGTAGAAATTGAGAATTGGGTTTTTATTGCAGAATTTTTGATTAAAAACTTAAAAATCTATGAAATCGATGTCAGATTACATCCTCGAACTTCTGAAGAGCTTCAATGGCCCAATATTCTTGAAAGAAAACTCAAACAACATAAAATTAAAATTAACATGATCAAAAAAAATCAATCATCAATATCAGAAACTGCTTATCAATATGATGGATTTGTTTCAGCATTTTCAGGAGCCATTAAAGTTTGTAAAGAACAATCTAACGGATTTGTAAGTTGTGTTTTAAATCTTTCTGGAAGAAAAAATGAAGAATCATGGATGCTAGGAGATTCTGAGGAAATTTCAATCATCCAACAGGGAGAAGAATTATCAAAAGAAATGTTTATAAGAAAAAAAACATTAAAGGAAGGAATTCCCCTTACTCAACTATTAATAAATTACTGTAATCTTAAAGAATATTCTTAAATCTCTAAAAATAAAAAGAGATAAATTTTTCAAATAAAATATTCAATTCTTTTCATTCGACAGTTACACTTTTGGCAAGATTTCTAGGTTGGTCAACATCAAGGCCTCTATGTGCAGCAATGTGATAACTCAATAATTGAAGGGGGATAGTCGCAAGCAGAGGCGAAATCCACTCATTTGTAGAGGGTATTACCATTAAATAATCAAAAATCTCAGTCCCTTTACATTCTGGAGCTACTCCGATCAAATAAGAATCTCTGGCTTTTGCTTCTTGAGCATTACTAATAACTTTATCAAACACTTCTCCTGGAGTAGCTATAGAAATTACTGGTACTTTCTTATCTAATAAAGCTATTGGTCCATGTTTCATTTCACCAGCAGGATAACCTGCAGCATGAATGTAACTAATTTCCTTTAATTTCAAAGCTCCTTCAAGTGCAATAGGATAATTTATACCTCTTCCCAAGAAAATGACATCTTTAATATTAAAAAAATCATGGGCAAGTTTCTCAGAGGTTTTATTGTGTTTTTCTAAAAGTTCTTCAATTAGTGGAGGTAATTTAGTTAGTTCAGAAATTAATTCGTTAACTTTATCATTATTTTGACTACCTTTTATTTGAGCAAATTTAATAGCTAATCCATAAAAAGAGAGAAGTTGGGCAAAAAATGTTTTAGTAGCTGCAACTCCAATTTCTATTCCAGCTCCAATATCAATTATATTTGGGATTTGTCTCCCGATTGAGCTATCCACTCTGTTTGTAATCGCAACTAAATTCGGTTTATATTGGCTATCTCTCATTGAGGACCTCCTATTTATTTCCATATTCATGGCCGCGATAGTATCAGCTGTTTCTCCAGATTGAGTAACTCCTATTGTTAATGTATTTGGAAGTAATGGTGGTGGTGAGTATCTAAATTCACTTGCATAAAAAACATTCGTAGGTATACCTGAAAATTGTTCCAACAAAAAACTACCTACCATAGCTGCATGCTTACTCGTTCCACATGCAACAATTTCTATTCTTTCAATGGATTCAAAAAAATTTGTATCAAAGGAATAATTAATTTGATATTGACCAGTCTTAGAATTTTTAATTAAATATTTTTCTAGCCAGCATTTAGCAGTATCAGGCTGATCATATATTTCCTTCAACATGTAATGCCTATAATCTTTTTTGTCTATTACTTGTTCTGAAACTTGTAAAGGAATTGGGTTACGATATTGTCTCTCATTATTTGAGTCATAAATTTCTATCCCTAAAGGGGTTAAAAGAGCTATTTCCTCATCTTCCAAAGGTAAAATTATATTTGTAAAGTTGGCTATTGCAGGCGTATCACTTGCACATATAAATTCTCCTTCACCTAAACCAATTATTAAAGGTGCTTGCCTCCTAGCTATTACCAAAGAGTCAGGAGCTTCAGACCATAAAACTGCTAAAGCGTATGATCCTTCTAAATCAGAAATAACATTTCTTACTGCTACTAAAAGAGTCGAACCATTATTTTCAAGCTTTAGTTGATTCAAAGCAAATAACTCCTTTTTGATTAAATGTGGAATAACTTCCGTATCAGTATCAGAGTTAAAAACAATACCCTCTTTTTCTAACTTAGTTTTTAATTCTTGGTAATTTTCAATAATCCCATTTTGGACAACTGCAACTTTTCCTGAATTATCAATATGAGGATGTGCATTTTTAACTTCTGGTTTTCCATGTGTCGCCCAACGCGTATGCCCTATACCTACAGTTCCGGGGATATTTAAATTACTTACATTATTTATAAGATTCTTTAGTTTTCCCTCTGACTTATTACAGATTATACTTTTTGTTTCAGAATTTATTACAGCTATTCCGGCAGAATCGTATCCTCTATATTCGAGTTTTTCCAAACCATTGATTAGTAATGGTAATGCTTTTTTATAGCCAGTGACGGCAACTATCCCACACATACTAATAATTTTTTTCAATTATATTGAAAAAAATTAACTATTTAATAAAACATGGACTCTCTTAGAACTGCACTATAAAGATTAATAAGCTAAGCCCATACTTCTTGAGGTCTCATCACCTAAATAGACTCTAATACTTAAAAAATCTGTTGGGCATGCCGTTTCACACCTTTTACAACCAACACAATCTTCTGTTCTTGGAGATGAAGCTATTTGTCCAGCTTTACAACCATCCCAAGGAACCATTTCCAGAACATCTAGAGGGCATGCTCTCACGCATTGAGTACATCCAATGCATGTGTCATAAATTTTAACTGCGTGTGACATGTAAAAATTGTCTTTTAGAACCTCGTAATATAATACTATTGTCTTACAAAGAAATTAAAAAAATTAAGATATGCTTCACTCTTGTTAACTCTAGGGCATAAAATCATATAGATAATTAGTAAATCTAATAAAACTATGTCACAAGAAGAAATCCTTCAAAAAGTTTGCTCTATTGTTTCTGAGCAACTAAGTGTTGAATCTGCTGAAGTAAAATCCGATTCAAACTTTCAGAACGATTTAGGTGCAGACTCTCTTGACACTGTAGAGCTAGTAATGGCTCTCGAAGAGGCGTTTGATATCGAGATCCCTGATGAAGCAGCTGAAGGTATCGCAACAGTGGGAGATGCTGTTAAATTCATCGAAGAAAAAAAAGGTTAATTTAGAATGCCAAATTTCCATCGAGTAGTTATTACCGGTATCGGGGCCGTAACTCCAATTGGTAACAACATTGATGAATATTTACTCGGCCTACAAAAAGGGGTGAATGGGGTGTCAGGTATTACACTTTTTAATCCTGAAGAGCATCCCTGTAAATTTGCAGCAGAAGTTAAAAGTCTTCAACTCGAACAATTTATTGAACCTAAAGAATCAAAAAGGTGGGATCGCTTTTCACAATTTGGAGTAATAGCGGCAAAACAAGCATTTAGTGATTCTGGACTAGAAATAGATGAATCCAATGCATCAAGAATTGGAGTAATTATTGGATCCGGGGTGGGAGGCTTATTAACAATGGAAACTCAAGCTCAAATCTTGAGTCAGAAAGGACCTAAAAGAGTAAGTCCATTTACAGTTCCAATGATGATTCCCAATATGGCAACAGGACTTGCTGCTATTGCTCTGGGAGCAAAGGGGCCGAGTTCTGCTGTCTCTACGGCCTGTGCTGCAGGATCAAATGCTATCGGAGATTCTTTTAGATTGTTACAACTTGGAAAAGCAGATGTGATGATTTGCGGAGGAGCCGAAGCCAGTATTACGCCTCTTGGAGTAGCAGGTTTTGCGAGTGCTAAAGCTCTTTCTTTTAGAAATGAAAGTCCTCAAACTGCAAGTAGACCTTTTGATGCTGAAAGAGATGGTTTTGTAATAGGAGAAGGGTCTGGAATTCTTGTTTTAGAAACCCTAGAAAATGCAAAAAAAAGAAACGCAAGAATCTATGCGGAAATTATTGGTTATGGAACAACTTGTGATGCACATCACATTACCTCGCCTTCTCCTGGAGGAACTGGAGGAGCAGCAGCAATCAAGCTTGCTCTCGATGATGGTTCAATTAACCTCGATCAAGTTGATTACATAAATGCTCACGGAACCAGTACTGCAGCAAATGACAAAAATGAAACTTCTGCAATTAAGTCCATATTTAAAGACAGATCTTACCTCATTCCTGTAAGCTCTACTAAGTCGATGACTGGTCATCTCTTAGGGGGTTCAGGAGGTATAGAAGCAGTAGCTTGTATTCTTTCTTTGACACATAATTTTATCCCTCCTACAATTAACTACGTCAATCCTGATCCAGATTGTGATCTTGATTATGTACCAAATAATGCAAGAGATGCTCAAATAAGAGTTGCTCTTTCTAATTCATTCGGCTTTGGTGGTCACAATGTTTGCTTAGCTTTTAGCAAGCTTGATTGATGAAAACCAATTCTGTATTCCCAAATTATCTTATTTAAAACAATGGTCGCTGCATCTGTTTCATTAGAATCACTGTGTGTTAATAGTATAAGAATGCTGGCTGTAGATGCAGTGAATAAATCTAATAGCGGGCATCCAGGTTTACCTATGGGTTGTGCTCCTATGGGTTATGCATTATGGCACAATATTCTTAATCATAATCCCAATAATCCAAAGTGGTTTAATAGAGATAGGTTTGTATTATCTGCTGGCCATGGATGTATGTTGTTATATTCTCTTTTACACCTGACTGGATATAAATCAGTTTCCATCGATGATATTAAAGAATTTAGACAATGGGGATCTAAAACACCAGGACACCCAGAAACATTCGAGACTGAGGGGGTTGAAGTTACCGCAGGACCATTAGGAGCTGGAATTTCTAATGCAGTTGGTTTAGCAATAGCAGAAACCCACTTAGCTGCTAAATTCAACAAACCAGATTGCGAAATTGTTGATCATTACACTTACGTCATTATGGGCGACGGTTGTAATCAAGAGGGTATTGCATCTGAAGCATGTTCCCTTGCTGGACATCTTAAGCTTGGAAAATTAATTGCTCTGTATGATGATAATCAAATTACAATTGATGGACGTACAGATGTCTCATTTACAGAAGATGTTTTGAAGAGATATGAAGCATATGGATGGCATGTGCAACATGTTGAAGATGGCAATCATGATGTTCAGGGAATTACAAAAGCTATTGAAAATGCTAAATCTGTAAAAGATAAACCTTCTTTAATAAAAATTTCTACAATAATAGGTTACGGTTCTCCAAATAAGTCTGATACTGCAGGTATTCACGGAGCTGCAGTTGGAGAAGAAGAAGCTTCCTTAACAAGAGAGTTTTTAAATTGGGAATATCCTCCTTTTGAAATACCTGAAGAAGTCTATACTCAATTTAGAAAAGCTATTACTAAGGGTGAAGAATCTGAAAAAGAATGGAACTTAAAATTTAAAGAATATCTAAACTTATATCCCACTGAAGGTGCCGAATTAAAAAGAATGATGGAAGGTAAATTACCAGAGAAATGGGATTCGGAACTGCCTTCATATACGCCTTCTGATAAGGGTTTAGCGACAAGAAAACATTCACAAATATGCTTAGGAGCTCTTGGGCCTAATCTCCCTGAATTAATTGGCGGATCTGCGGATTTAACTCATTCTAATTACACAGATATAAAAGGTGAAACTGGATCATTTCAAGCACATTCTCCAGAAAAGAGATATTTACATTTTGGTGTAAGAGAGCATGCTATGGCAGCAATATTAAATGGAATTGCTTATCACGATAGTGGACTAATACCTTATGGAGGAACCTTTCTCGTTTTTGCAGACTATATGAGGGGATCCATGAGGCTATCTGCTTTAAGTGAGTTAGGAGTTATTTATGTATTAACACATGATTCGATTGGGGTAGGCGAAGATGGTCCAACACATCAACCTGTTGAAACTATCCCATCTCTTCGAGCGATGCCAAATATGCTTGTTTTTAGACCTGGAGATGGTAATGAAACAAGTGGTGCTTATAAGATAGCAATTGAAAATAGAAAAAGACCTTCTGCCCTTTGCTTAAGTAGACAAGGTATGCCAAATCAAGAGAACACCTCCATTGAGAAAGTTGCATTAGGTGGATATATAGTTTCTGATTGTGAGGGGACGCCTGATGTAATATTTATTGGTACTGGTAGTGAACTAAACCTTTGCATTGAAGCAAGTAAAGAAATCTCTAATTTAGGCAAGAAAACTAGAGTTATTTCTATGCCTTGCGTAGAACTATTTGAAGAACAAGAAGCTTCTTACAAAGAAAGTATTTTGCCAAGTAGTGTCAAGAAGAGAGTTGTAGTTGAAGCTGCACATTCATTCGGATGGCACAAATATATTGGTCTTGATGGAATTTGTATTACTATGGATAGATTTGGAGCTTCAGCTCCTGGCGGCAAATGTATGACTAATTTTGGCTTTACTGTTGAAAATGTTGTAAGTAAGACTAAAGAAATTTTATAGTTTAAGATTAGACTGTAGTATTAGATTTTGTCAGTTTAATATTCAATTCATCGAGAGTTTCATTTGAAATTTTAGAATTCATTGGGCAATGCTTAGGACCGCACATTGAGCAAAACTCAGCCTTTTTGAAAATTTCTTCTGGTAATGTTTCATCATGATATTGTTTAGCCCTTTCAGGATCCAAAGAAAGTTCAAATTGTTTATTCCAATCAAAAGTGTATCTTGCATGACTTAGCTCATCATCTCTATCACGAGCACCTGCTCTATGCCTTGCGATATCTGCTGCATGAGCAGCAATTTTATAAGCTATTAAGCCCTCTCTAACATCTTCAGCATTTGGAAGCCCCAAATGCTCTTTAGGAGTGACGTAACACAACATAGCAGTTCCATACCAGCCAGCCATCGCAGCACCAATTGCGCTTGAAATATGGTCATAGCCAGGAGAAATATCAGTGACTAGTGGACCTAGAACATAAAAAGGAGCTTCTGAACATTCTTCCATCTGTTTTCTAACATTGAACTCAATCTGGTCCATTGGTACATGTCCTGGTCCTTCAACCATAACTTGGACATTATGATTCCAAGCTCTTCTTGTAAGTTCACCCAATGTTTTTAATTCAGCTAACTGAGCATCATCTGAAGCATCATGTAAACATCCTGGTCTAAGTGAGTCACCTAACGAAAAAGTACAATCATATTTTTTGAAAATTTCACAGATATCATCAAACCTTGTGTATAAGGGGTTTTGCTTAAAATGATGTAACATCCATTGAGCCAGAATCCCACCACCTCGGCTTACAATTCCAGTAATTCTTCCTTTTACTTTAGGAAGATGTTCTATTAATAAACCAGCATGAATAGTTTGATAATCAACTCCTTGCTGACAATGTTTTTCAATAATATGCAAGAAATCGTCTTCTGTTAATCTTTCTATAGATCCATGAACACTCTCTAAAGCTTGATAAACAGGTACAGTTCCTATAGGGACAGAAGATTCTTTAATTATTGCTTCTCTTACTTCATCAAGATTTACTCCTCCTGTAGATAAATCCATAACTGTATCTGCACCATATTTAACTGCTAACTTAAGCTTCTCAACTTCTTCATTGATATCACTTGCATTAGGAGAAGCACCAATATTTGCATTTACTTTACATTTTGAAGCGATACCTATTGCCATTGGCTCGAGATTAACATGATTTATGTTAGCTGGAATTATTAATCTTCCCCTTGCAACTTCTTCCATCACTAAGGAAGGTGGAAGATTTTCTTTTTGGGCAACATAGTTCATTTCTTCAGTTAGATTTCCATTTCGAGCAAAATTCATCTGAGTAATATTCTTTTTTCCAAGGCGAGGTTTTATCCAGGAATTTCTCATGACTATTTAAATTTAAAATTGTTTATTAGTAGAGTTCGATCAAAATAACACTTCCCTTCGTCAGTTTTAACTGTTTCAGGTTCGAAGGGTATGATCTCAGCTAAGAAAATTCCTTAGCACCCCTAGCTTTATTTAAAAAATAGCTCTTTTTAAAAAAATAGTCATCATATATTAATGAAAAATATAGAAAATATTTTTATTTGGTTTGTTTATAAGATTTTATTTTATTTAAAATTTTTTTTCTCTTTTGACCTCTACTAAATTCTTTCTCCGCAATTATAAGAATTCCCATAAAACCAATTGGCAAATAAAAGATCTTCTTACTTTCTTTCCTTGAGATGAATCCTATGATTGATAAAAAAATCATGAAAGGTGCCACAAGTGAGAATATATAAGCTTTTTCAAATTTCATGTATATAAATTTACCAAATTAATTATTTAATTTTACTATGGTTTCAGTTATTACTTTAATTCCTATATTGATAGCTCTTTCATCTGGATTAAATTCTGAGCTATGTAGTGGAGCACAACCTTTCTCACCAGAAACACCAAGCCTAAACATTGCTCCAGGAACTTCATTTAAAAACTCAGCAAAATCTTCAGCTCCTAAGGATGGTTTTTGTAATTCAATAACATTTTGATGACCTAATATTCCAATTGAAGAATCCCTTAAAACCTTATTGACTTCAAAATTATTATTTACAGGCGGTACAATTTCTCTAAATTTTACTTTAGCTTCTGCTCCACAACTATTTGCAATAGAACAAATATTAAATTCAAGCCAATCTCCAATATCCCTAAACAATTGCAAGTTTGTGCATCTAATTGTTCCAGTTAAATTTACCTTTTCAGCCAGAATATTATAAGCATTTCCCCCATTTATTTTCCCAAAGGTAATCACGACAGGATCTAAAGGATCCAATTTTCTTGTTATTGCCTCTTGTATACCTGAAATAACTTTGGATGCGGCCCAAATAGCATCCACACCTTCATGAGGTCTAGCACCATGTCCTGATTTACCTATTATTTCTACTGAAAGTTCTCCAGCTGCTGCTGTTAAGCTGCCTTCCTTAATCCCTATAGTTCCTACTGATAATTCAGGGAAAACATGCACTCCCAAAATTTGTTTTAAATCTTTAGTTGCCCCATCATCAATCATCCACTTTGCTCCACTAGCAATTTCTTCTGCGGGTTGAAAAATTATTCTTGTCCCAAATTGAAGTTTTAAATCCTTAATAATTTTTGCCACCCCCAAACCAATACATGTATGTAAATCATGTCCACAAGCATGCATAACACCATCAATTTTTGAAGAAAAACTTAAATTAGTATTCTCGTATATTGGCAGGGCATCCATATCTACTCTCAAACCTATAAACCCTTTATCTTTTGGCCCAAAATCTGCTACAACTCCTGTCCTTCCAATAGCTTCAGTGACTCTCCAACCAATATTTTTCAAATACCCACTTATTAATATTGCCGTTTGATTTTCTAATCCACTTAATTCTGGATGAGAATGAATATGCCTTCTCATGTTAATAAGTTCATCATTGAATGAATCAATTTTTTTTAACAATATCTCTCTTTCCATTTATTATTTAAGAGCTATAAATTTCATTAAATCTTTACTTGGTTTTGGAGGCCATCTTCGAACATTTGTTAACCATTCCTCATCAGCATATCGAGGATCTAATTCAGTAACTGCAATCCAGTTACTTTCAGCTTCGCCAGAGATCCCTTTTGACCATTCTAATGCTGTCAAAGCTGCTCTTGCATCTGCAAAAGTTGGATAACGTCTGATTAATTTTCTCAATTCTTTTTCACACTCTTCCATGTTGTCCAACTGATAATCTGCCAAAGCCATACTTGATCGTGCCATGGCAAAACCCGGGTTCGATTGTGAAGCTTTAAAAAATAAATCCCTTGCACTCTCCCAATTTGACAAAGAACCCTCAACATTAGCGAAATTATATAATGCAGAAAAATTATCATTTTCTTTTGAGATGACATATAAGTAATCTTGTTTTGCATTTAACCAAAGTCCAAGAGATTCTTCAGCTATACCTCTATTAATATAAGGATCGACTTCATAAGGATCTAAATCAATAGCTGTATCTTGATCATCTATTGAACCTTGAGGATCACCAATAACAAGTTTTACATTTCCCCTATTACTAAAAGCAGCAGCATCATTAGGGAATAATTCCAAATACTTATTCCATTGTTTCAACGCAAGATTAAAATCTCCACTTGAACTT